>JAGVGX010000255.1 GCA_020056865.1 Desulfobacterales bacterium | reverse complement strand
GTCAAGTTGTGAAAGGAAACAAGATGGGAAATAACAGTATGACAACAGCAATCCATACGGAGCCACCACCTCAGATAGGTGTTTTTGTCTGCCATTGTGGTCTTAATATAGCACAAACAGTAAACTGTTTGAAAGTGGCTGAAGCTGCATCAGCGCTGGATAATGTTGTTGTGGCTACAGATATTGTTTACGCCTGCTCTGAACCGGGTCAAAAAGAAATAAAAGATGCTATCATTGAACACGGGCTGAATCGGGTTGTCATTGCCTCATGTTCTCCAAGACTCCATGAAAAAACATTCCGGCAACTGATGATTTCCGCAGGTTTAAACCCTTATCTTATGGAAATGTCAAATCTTCGGGAGCAATGCAGCTGGGTACATATGAATGAAAAGGATGCCGCAACCAACAAAGCATTCGATCTTGTCAAAATGTCTGTATCAAGAGTAAGAGCTCTCTGGCCGCTTTTCGAAGAAACACTTCCGCTTACCAAGCGATCATTGATCATCGGCGGTGGTGTTGCCGGCATTCAGGCCGCATTAGATCTTGCGGATAACGGGTATGACGTCGTTCTGGTGGAAAAAAATCCATCCATTGGCGGGACAATGGCGCAACTTGATAAAACATTTCCTACCATGGACTGTTCCATCTGAATTCTCGGACCAAAAATGACGGATGTCGGTCGACATCCGAAAATAACGCTTCATACCATGAGTGAAGTAGTAGATGTTAAAGGATATGTTGGTAATTTTGAAGTTAAGGTATTAAAAAAAGCCCGCTATGTTATAGATAAAGAGTGCACGGCATGCGGAGACTGTTCTGCAGTATGCCCTGTTGTTCGTCCCAACGAATTTGATCTTGGCCTTTCTTCTCGAAAGGCCATATACTCACCCTTTCCACAGGCTGTCCCCTCTTCCTATGTGATCAATATAAACGAATGTCTGGGCAATAACCCTTCCATTTGCGCAAAGTGTCTGGATGCATGTAACAAAAAATGTATCAACTTCCATATGTCGGATGAGCACATCCTTGAGAGCGTTGGGTCTATCATTGTGGCAACCGGCATAGAGCCTTACAACCCCAGAGAGCTTGATGAATATGGTTACACAAGGTTTGATAATGTGCTGACAAGCATTGAATTTGAAAGGATGGTAAATGCCGGCGGCCCTTCAAAAGGAGAGCTGATCCGACCTACTGACAGAAAAATTCCCTCTTCAGTTGGTTTTATTCAGTGTGTCGGCTCCAGATCATCCAAAAAAGGAAACACATACTGCTCCAATATATGCTGTATGAACACAATAAAAAGCACCCTTGTGCTCAAGGAACATTACCCGGATATCGATATAAAGGTATTTTATATTGATATCCGGGCATTTGGAAAAGGATGTGAAGATTTATATACGAGAAGTCGGAAAATGGGAGTGAACTATGTAAGAGGGTTGCCAGGAACCGTAAGAGAACATAAAGACAAAAGTCTTCAGGTTGCTGTTGAAAATACGGCCTCAAGTAAGATTGAATTTCATAATCTGGACATGCTCGTATTGGCACTGGGTGTAAAACCTGCAAAAAGTACTCAAAAAATTCAGGAGATGCTGGGGCTGCAGTTAACTTCCGATGGGTTTTTCCTTGAAGCTCACCCGAAACTCGAACCCGTGGATGCGGCAACCCGAGGCGTTTTTTATGCAGGATGCGCTGAAAGCCCAAAAGACATTAAAGAAAGTGTTACACAAGCATCTGCTGCTGCTGCAAGGGCAATTCGCCTGATGCATAAAGGTGAGATTACATCCGAACCTATAACGTCTGAAATTATTGATGAAAGGTGCAAATCCTGCGGCAAGTGCGCTGAAGTTTGCCCGTACAATGCAATTTCGGTGAATGTAAAGAAAAAAACAGCTGCGGTTGTCAACACGGCATCATGTGCAGGTTGCGGCACATGCGCAGCTGAATGTCCTTTTGACGCCATAATAATGAACCACTTTACAGATCATCAGATTACCTGCCAAATAGATGAGATGCTGGAAGATGACCCGGAAGAAAAAATTCTGGTCTTTGCCTGCAACTGGTGTTCTTATGCAGGAGCGGATTATGCAGGGGTTGCAAGGATTCAATACCCACCAACTACCCGTATTATAAAAACCATGTGCTCGGGTCGCGTGGATGAAGAATTTTTATGGCATGCGTTTAAAAAAGGAGCTCCTGTTATTCTTGTCAGCGGTTGTCATTTCGGAGACTGCCATTATATTGATGCCAACCACTGGACTGAAAAAAGAATACATAAGGTTAAAAAAAAGATGGAAAAAATTGGCATAAATCCCAACCGTCTTCAGCTTGAATGGATCAGTGCTGCAGAAGGCATCCGATTCGCCGAGGTAATGAACCGCATGGAACAACTCAGACAAGACGTTTCTGAAGAAGAGATAAAGGCAACCGTAAAAATGTTAAAGAAGCAGAGCAAATACGCTGTTTAATTCAGGCTTGCGACAATCGATTCTCCTATTTTTTCAGCAGATTTTCCGAAAAGTCTTCGCATTTCTACAAGTTCAAGGTATGCGTCATCCCATTGTATATTGTTTTCCATAACAATATTTTTAATATGGTCGAACTTGCCGCCAAGGGCTTTTATTTTAGCTTGAAGAGAAACATCCTCTTTGAAGGATATGTTCAACAAAAGCAAATATTTTATCATACTTGTTTCATCTGAGGATGCTGAAAAAACAGGGATTACCATAAAACTCCGGTCATCTTTTCGCCCCATGCCAACATATATATTCCCTTGCTGGACAATAATTTTTTTACTTCCCTTAAGAATAAAGTCTTTTTCTACACGCGATGGGATAGATGCCAATACACCGTCTTTTTTTATCACCTTAATGGTTGTTTCACTTGTAGGTTCGCCTAAAATATTGAGCCCGGAAATTTTGTATAAGATGGCCCCGTTGATGCGTAAAACAATTTCCTGTAAATTTTTCAAAACCAGAATATTTCTGGTTGAAATCTGTGAGATTTGAACATGATACGTCTCCAGCACATCAAAAAGATAACCCCTTATGGTTTCAACTATCTTTCGGCTTGTTCCTACCGTGACGGTTTTTGCCTGATGCTTGATTGCATCAACAGGTCGGGCTATAAGGCTTATTAACTTGCCCAGAGTGCTAAACAAAAAATTCAACATGTTTAGCGCAGTTCCCTTTTGACCAAAATCGATTTCAAAATCAGATACAGGGAGTTTACCTAAAAGATATTTAAGGATCAGGATTAAATCCGTAGTGGTATCAGTTACCAGAAATCCGTCTTCTTTCTTTTTTATTCTGAATTCTCTTGAAAACCGTGCCAGTTTTTCTTTGAATGATTCCTCGAGAATGATGTCATAAATCGTATAGCCTTTGTGTTCATAATCTTCTATGGTATGCTCAATATCTTCCCGGAATTTATATAAAAACCGAGAACCGTCATTAATTGAAAGGGCAGCATAATATCCCCATATATGACCTACCAGGGTATTTAAAACAGGGGCAAGATGTTCGTTTACAACAGGTACGCGAAAAACATGTTCAGCATATGGATCAAATCGATTTTCCCCTTCGTTTGCTATGACGATTGGCTCAGCCTTGTGCGCATGAAAAATAGCCGTATCCTTGACAATATCTTCCATGATTTCCGGCCTCGACCCTGCAGCGCAAACAATGATAAGAGGTTCTGCAGAAAGATCAATATGTTTTTTATCTTCAATATAATCCGATGATATGGTTTTGTAGCACAATTCACTCAGCTTGATCCTGATTTCATCTGCGGCAGCTTTGTTGTGACCACTTCCTACAACAGCCCAGTATGTTTTCGTTAAAGCCAGTTTTTTGGCACACGTTTCGATTTCTTTTTTCATATCCAGAATTTTTTTCATATGTTCTGGAATTTCAAGAAGCCTTTTTATTTCCTGACTTTCAAACTTGCTGTTTCTTCTTCCCTTTAAAACTGCTATTTTAAGGCTCAACATAGCGCCGGCAACAATTTGCGAATAAAAAGCTTTTGTTGAAGCAACAGACATTTCAATATCACGACCTGTACTGGTATACATAACACCGTCTGCTTTAAATGAAAGATCAGAATCTCTTCGATTTACAATGGCAATGGTATGTGCCCCGCGTTTTCTTACCATATCTACTGCCCGGTTGGTGTCTGTTGTTGTACCAGACTGACTTATGGCAATAACAAGAGAATCTTCCATGCTGTCTGATGTATCAAAGCTGTTAAGAGAAAACCCACTGAATTCTGAAGCTTTAAGCGCACAGGAATAAAAAAATGGGTCATTCATATAATATTTCAAAATATCCGAACATACGATGGCTGCAACACCTGCAGTGCCCTGACCAATAAAAAAAACTCTTTTGATTTGTTTTTTGTTTGTTTTGTCATCTGCCAGGGCGGTTATTATGTCGTTCGGAAATGTTTTTTCATCCAATGCCAAAACATACTGGCTGGGATGTTCTGTTCTTAATTTCCATCGGTTTAAAAGGGTTTTTGCTACAGAACAAGGTGCTTCTGAAATTTCTTTTAAAAAATAATGGTCAAATCCTTGTCTATCTATATCTCTTGATTTAATTTCTGTATGTTTAATATCTTTTTTGCTGATTTTAACAACAGTGCCATCGTAGTACATGGCCTCAACACCCTTTGCCCCTCCCCTTGTGTCCTGGTTTAAAATATAAATCTGCCCTTGTGTTTTTCCTTTTTTGCCTTTAACAATCTTTTCACCGTCTAATTTAAGGTAATCCGAGGTTTCTTCAACAAATCCGTAAATCTCAGACGATGTCATATACATATCCTCAGCAAGACCAACAAAGATCGCCTGGCCACTTCCTTTCTGGGCCAAAAAAAGTTTTCCAGGTGCAAGATCCGTATGCATGGAAATAGCATGGGAACCTTCGAAATCATTTACAGCCATTCTGAACGCTTCAACAATATCTTTGCCTTTATTTAAATATTTCTCAATGGTAAGAGGAATTACCTTTGTATCTGTTGAAATATTTTCCGGGATTATAATCCCTTCTTTTTTAAATTTATTCTTTAAATCAAGATAATTATCGATATCACCGTTTAGACAAACGTGTATGATGCTTTTTTTAGGTAATGAATCGCTGGCTTTTTTATTATCTACAGGATGGCAGTTGGGTTCGGTTATGGCTCCTATTGAAGCCCATCTGGTATGGGATGAAATTGTATGGAACTTAAATGGGAAATCTATAAGTATCTGGAAAACAGGATCGTTTTTAATCTGGCTTCTCAAAAAAGAAGTATTGTCACCCAGGCTCCCAATTTCCGCAGCAATTTTGTAAGCAATATTTACAGTCGTATTGATATTGCCGGATGAATCCGGTATTTCATTCAGACTTATTCCTCTGTTAGCAAGCGTCTCCTTATCCGTACGTTGATTAAATTCATGAACCAGGTTATTGTTAACCATTTCTGCCATAAAATTATTATATTCATTTTTATCCAGAATAAACATAAATGAAATCCCAGCTGAATCCCGGCCTCTTACCTCAAGGTAATCAATGCTGTTTAGTATGGCATTTGCCTGTTGCAAAATAGCTACAGAATGAAAATCAATAGACCCGTAGGTGCCTGAATGCAATTGTTCTACTTTTAATATGTTTCCTAATATTTCCGCCGACAATGCCCATGAAATATCTTTTATTTTTTCAATACAATGCGTGATTGTTTCCACTTCAGATGTTTTAAGTTTTCCCAAAACATCAGATAACAGTTTTGTTTCTACATCGATAACCCTTTGCAGCCGATGGGTTATGTCGGACATGTGCTTTCTTATTTCACTGCTAATAAAAATGTTATAAAAAAAATCAACGGTTTTGAGTAAGCAGATACGACTTGAAAACGCATCAATTAATTGATTTCCACCAAGATAAAACGATTCATAATCATAACCGTTTTTTTTGCAGGTCAGAAGCCCGTTTTCTTCAATTTTTTGAAGAGTACCATCAAAAAAATCAATGTCAATGGACTGTTGAGTGTTTCTTTTTATGTGAAATGAAACAATTCCGGCAAGTCCGCAGCAAAGACGATTGGGATTGTATGGGAAAAAAACTATCAAATGATTGTGTTTGTGTTTAATCACCTTGGCAGCACTTATGGCTAAATAGACATCCGCAAACAAAATGTCTTGGATCAACGCACATGTATATTTAAGAAAAAAAGCAATTTTTTTAATCATCATCATTCGTTCCAATCCTGATTCAACATATTTATTTTCATTTGTTTTTTAAATCAATTCTTGGAAAAAGCATGACAGCTTTCAGTAACTGTGTCCCTGGTTTTAATACTTTCCAATTTGAAAGCGAATCCATGGAATAAAACATTTTTTTTGACACCTTGTCAGGATCAAATCCAAGATGCTTTTGCATGATTGCCGCTGTATCGGGCATAACCGGATAAATAAGTGCTGATATTATTCTCAAGCCTTCAAGTAAATTATAAATGACAACTTCAAGTTGTTTTTTATATGTATCTTTTTTCGCAAGTTCCCATGGTGATGTAATGTCGATATATCTGTTCATTTGACCGATAAATTTCCATACAGCTTCAAGTCCCTTGTGAAAAGCAAAGCCTTCCATGGCCTTTTTGAATTCTTCTACAGCCGTCATGGCTTCTTGTTGCAGGTCTAAATTAAAATTAGGTCCAGCTTGTAAATCCGTTTCAGGTATGATTCCGGAAAAATATTTGTGCGCCATGGCAAACACTCTGGAAAAAAGATTGCCCAAATCATTTGCAAGATCCGAATTAATACGGTGAACCATCGCTTCTTCAGAAAAGTTCGAATCCAGCCCAAAAACCATATCTCGCATAAGAAAAAATCTTAGCGCATCCGTGCCATAAATATCTTTAAGAGACAACGGGTCTACAACATTACCAAGACTTTTGGACATCTTGCTTTGATTAATATTCCAGTACCCATGAACATTCACGTGTTTATACACATCAATCCCTGCGGCTTTGAGCATGATCGGCCAGTAAATACCATGAGGCTTTAATATATCTTTCGCAATAACATGCTGCGCTGACGGCCAGAATTTTTTAAAAAGATCGCCATCCGGATATCCCAACGCTGAAATATAGTTTAAAAGCGCATCAAACCATACATACGTAACATAATTATCATCAAAAGGAAGCGTAATGCCCCATCTAAGACGCGTTTTAGGGCGGGATATGCACAGATCCTCCAAAGGTTCCTTTAAAAAAGCCAATACTTCATTTTTGTAACGTTCAGGACGTATAAAATCAGGATGATCGGATATATGCTGAATCAACCAGTTCTGATACCGGCTCATTTTGAAAAAATAGTTTGATTCTTTGATGACTTCCGGCTCGGTGTTATGATCAGGGCACTTGCCATCAACCAGCTCCCGTTCTATGTAAAAACGTTCACAGCCAAAACAGTAAAGACCTTCATACTCATCAAAATAAATATCACCGGAATCATAAATTTGCTGCAATATCTTTTTCACCAGATCAATATGAGACCACTCTGTAGTGCGAATAAAGTAGTCGTATTGAATGGTTAACTCCGGCCATAGATTTTTAAAAAGCCCACTCATTTTGTCAACATAGTCTCTTGCACTCAGGTGTTCATTGATGGCTGCACGTTCAATTTTATCTCCATGCTCGTCTGTTCCGGTGAGAAAAAACGTTTCCTTCCCGCACATAAAATTAAACCTGTTTGCAACATCAGCACTGATCGTCGTATATGCATGACCGATATGAGGCAGTGCATTTACATAATAAATCGGTGTGGTAATATAAAAAGATTCAGGCATTTTTTATTTACTTCCTCTTTTTTTTAAGTTTGGGTTCGTTTGTTTTCTTTAGAGTTCGGACGAGACCTTTGCACAACCCTACGATTTTGGTTAAAATTTAATTTAGTTTTATTTATAGAAAACAAATTTTATTGATAAAAAAGACCTCGAAAAATATCG
>JAGVGX010000089.1 GCA_020056865.1 Desulfobacterales bacterium | reverse complement strand
ATATTGGTGCCGTGGAAAAGATGTACAGGATTATCCCATGCCCCGATCTGAACATCGACATGATCAATACCCTCTACAACTTTAGTCCAGCCGCATATCTCCCTTACTGCAGCAATTTCGATGTCTTCCATGCCGTCAGTTGCTATTAAAAGCACTTTTTTCGTAGGTGTTTCTCCATTAGTTGTTGCGGCAGACTCTTTTGGACATGGCGCGTTTTCAGCTTTTGCCTGATGGTTATAGGATACAAAGAAAATAGAAAAAACAACCGCCATACATATGAAACGTTTCTTCAACTTCATTTTTTCCCCTCCTTTAATTCTTTAAATTAAGGTAAATTCAAGTTGCAGGTGCATCTCTTGATGCCTTACCAAACACTTCATGGGGTAACTGGTAGTTTATGCCCCTTCTTGGTGTATAATTATTTTTTTTTACTGCAAATGCAAGAGGTTTTTCAGTAATTTTTTAAAAACGGTTCCTTTAGGAAAGTGCTGACATAAACGGCCTTTTTAGCCAAAGGGCTTTCCTAATCTTTCGCAAATCCCAACTGCTAAAGCATAAATAATATCAGATGCTAAATGTTCAGCAACGGTTCTATCGTAGAGTATCTTCGATTCAGCTGGAAAATCATTGTCACCGCTCCAATACAAAACAGCCAACGGAATTCGAGGTGTCATCTTAAAGCTATAGGCTGCGTCTGCCATGTTAAGCGGAATGCCATGTAGTTGTTCGCATCTTCCTTTAAATTTATTAATATTATTGTTAAATCGAAGCACTATTAAATTAGTCGGTATTTCATGAGGGCCACGAAAGAATGTAGTACCACCTGGAATATCTTTCTCTGATATCCACTCGTTGGATATTTCGATTTCTTTTGATTTAAGAAGGTAATGAATAATAAATAGATAAAAATAATCATGAAGGCGTTGCATGTTCTCATTGGTACAATCGATTTTAAACTGATGCGGAAATATTCTGTATTCGTCCCCCCATACAGACAAAGTATAAAACTTATTCGTATCATCATATTTACATAGTGACCGCCTGCAAACATCTTTCGGATCTTGCTCGGATAATTCTTTAAAATAAATTTTGTCTATCAAATCAGTCACTTGTTATCCATAAAATATACACTTTAGATTAACGAGTCTGCAGCGGTCGAAGTTCCAAGCAAATTGCAAGGCAGTCGCTTTTTAGAAGGGTCTCTAAATATTAATCCCAGCAAGCAGGCAAATATGATATACTATGTTAACCATATTACTTCTGGGCCATACCGGTATAGGCAAATCCTCATCAACAGCGTCATCTGTAATAACTACCTTAATATCGTTCCTTGCAAAACACAAGGGGGTCGGACGAATCTTTTTTCTCCACACTTCTACTTTTTTACCCGGCCAGTTTTTATCCCCCTCAACAAGAACCAAAATTAGACATACCCCACTTACCTTTTCAGTTTTCCAACTTGGCAATGCAACAGACATTGTTCAATATATTACCATGATAGAAATATAGATATCAGAAGATGTAACGCGGAAAAATAAAATTAAAAAACCGCTTTTGCAAAATCAACCCATCACAACACTGTTGATTCCTTATAAACACAGAAAAAAAATCCAACAGATCATCAATGCGTTAAACTGCATCAACATACCAGTTGCATCTAATACATAAGAATATATACATATGGGTGAGCTGTCAGGATTAGAGACCGGCAAGTGGCAAAAATATAAATAGACCAAATAAAATTATAAAAAACCCAAGTATATCAAAAAATATGCCTGCCCTCACCATTTTGGTAATCGGCACCATTCCTGAGCCATAAACAATGGCATTCGGTGGAGTAGAAATTGGCAACATAAAACCATAGCTTGCTCCGATACAGGCGCCAATTGCAGGATAAAGTGGATTGACTCCTGCAGCTTGTGAGATAGAAATCATTACAGGGATTACCATATTAGCTGAAGCAGTATTAGAAGTAAGTTCGCTCATAATGATGCCAAGTCCTATTGCTGTGGCTGTTATGGACCATAAACTTTTTGCTCCTGTAAAGTTAAATAGCCATATGCCGAGCGCATCCCCCAATCCCGTTGAAAACATTAAACTGCCAAGAGATAGTCCACTACCGAATAAAATGATAGTCCCCCAATCAATTTCTGCTGCATCTTTCCAGCTTATCGTAAATTCACCCTCACTCCGGTTGATCGGCAACAAGAATAATAGACTTGCACCAAGTATTGCTGCAACTGCCTCGGGAAGATGAGTTTCATACCACTTAGCTATAGTCTCTCCACCCAAAACAGCAACACATCCTGGAAATATCCACAATAGTACGGTTATGGAAAAAGCAATTAACACATTTCGCTCCCCTTTGCATAGAGGTCCGAGTTCTTGCTTTTTTTCTTTAATATGGGCGTGAATACCTGAAATACGTTTAATCTCAGGCGGATGCAATAACAGCAACATGAAATAAAGAACAATGTACATAATAGCTACGAGAGGCAAACTAAAACTCATCCATTGGAAAAACGATATTTTTATATTTAATACCCTCTCAATCATCCCAATCCCTATAAGATTTGGCGGAGAACCTACTGGAGTGGCAATTCCACCGACAGAGGCTCCATATGCTGCCATTAACATAAGGGCTGTGGCGTATTTAGACGACTTATCTATCCGGCTTACAGCAGTTAAGATACCTATCCCTATAGGCAATAGCATAGCAGTGGTTGCCGTGTTGCTAATCCACATAGAAATGATAACTGCGATTAAGCCAAACACTAAAAGTATAGATTTGGTATCCCCTCCGACGCTACGCAGAGAAAGAATATAATACGCGAAACGACGGTCGAGTTGGTGTTTGGACATTGCCCTTGCCAGAATGAAGCTACCGATGAATAGAAATACTACAGGGTCAGCAAATGGGGCAAAAACCTTTTTTACTGCATCTACGCCTAACAGCACGGCAAGAGAAGCTCCCAGAAGTCCGGTCACTGGAATGGGTATAGGTTCAGTAACCCACCACACAATTACGAGGCATAAAATTGATGTCAGCCTATGGGCTTGTGGTGTAAGATTAGGCAATGGAGCGAAGTATACAATAATAAAAAGAATAGGCCCCCCCCATAGGCCTATTAACTTTCTTAGCCTTTCAAATCGCTCCTCACCATGAGAAATTACTTCTTTTATTTCCATGTTTTAAATTTTTTGGGCTGCAGAGGCCATCGCCTGTTGTTAGGCGCTTGTCTGTTAAATTATTTCAATTGTTTTAGCCATTCAACAGCTTCATTAACCGAGTAGAATACTCCAACCTCATGATGGATGCTCTCTCCACCGAGAAGTTCATACATTCTTACAATGCCAAATCCTAAGACATCCTTGATAACAAAAGCACAAGGGCAATCGCCCAGCTTTTTATTGTGTTTTTTAACGATGTCCTTTATTCTCTCCATATTAGCCGACGCGAGACCGTCCATTATTAGTTTTCTATGATCAACAAGCTGACTGGTTCCGGTTACCCATCTTGGTGAGTTAACTATTTTTGTTAACAAATCATTAAAATCGCGAACCGAAGGTTCTCCATTGGTCGTTATTTGGACATACTCTGGCATGTAATCAAAATTTATTTCAAATTTCATCGATTCTTTTAAGTCCTAACCTTCATGTATAAGGTGTTTTTGCCTGATAACCTGATATTGAACACGAAAAACAAAATAAAACAGGCGGATATGCATGTCAAATAAAATTTTTGATAATATACGTGATGTGATGCGGTGGGAACACATATGAAGTCGGATAAGCCTTCATATTTCAGACTTTAAAATCCAAAAAGATTACCCCGTTTTTTTGTATAATATGTGAGCTTTTCTTTGCATAAGGAGTATAGAATATTCCAATTATGCTCCCCATAACCCTGCCAATAACCTTCGGTTTCAGCCTTTCATGCTAAGGTCTCGCTAATTGGCTTGTTTTGAGCTTTTCAGTGCATCATGGTTTTTTTACGCCTAATCCTGAGTATCCAGTACTGCAGGTAGTGGCAGCACATCTTTGGCAACAAGGTTCATCTCGCTTGCCACCCGTAGAAGATTGTTTATACGCTCCATCGCTTCAGGGTGACTGCTAAAATAATGTCCGAGCATATGATTTTTTTTCTTATCATCCGGTTTCATTGCCTCAAAAAACTCCGTTGCGCCACCCACATGACCGTAATAACAATCTAAGATCTGCAAGGCCTGCTGGTCAGCCAGACTCTCGCGTTCCTGAGAATACCGGGCATGACTGAAACCTGCCGCAGGTGTAAACAGCTGAGTAAAATCCGAACCCGCACCCGTTACTAATGCTGCAATTGCAGTAAACACAATTCCCCTGCCCATGGCCCGAAGATGATCTCTGTTTTTGAAATGTGCCAGCTCATGGGCAAGGACAAAGGAAAGGCCATTTTCCGACACCACGTTGCCCAGCAGACCTTTGAGCACGACAATCCTGCCGCCAGGCAATGCCATGGCATTAGCATCATTTGAATTGATCAGGTAAACTTTTAACGGATAGGCGATATGAATGCATTCGCAAAGCGCATCAACCATGCGCTGGAGTTCTGCCTGCTGCGGGTCGCTGCCATCAACGAATTTTGATTCTGATGCACCCACAGAAGAAAATATCACAGCCTCCATCTCAGGTGAAATATAATCCACCGCCTGATCAACAAACAGACCCAGCATCCAAAACACAATCAGCAGAAAAATCGTTATCCCGGAAAACAATACAATAAATTCCCTGACCGGCTGGTCGTGGGAAACATTATCATTGTATTCGGGAAGCGATGGCTTGTATTCCATGGCATTATTTGCAGAAATAGACTGCGGTGCCGTAGGCCAAAACTTCCACCGATCCAATTTGTTTGCGTTTGCCTTTGGTAATCGAGGAAGTTTCCAGCCGGAGATTAATCACCTGGTCCGCTTCAGGGCAGGATTCTTTCATCCGCAAAACAGCCTCCCGCCTGGCCCGGTCGATCAACGTTTCATACGACTGTACATTACCGCCGAAAATATTGCGGAGTTTGGCAAGCATACGTTTGAAATAATCCACGGACACAACCATGCTGCCGTTGACAAGATCACAGCGGTCGATGTTGCGTTCGTCTTCCAGGACATATTTGCCGGAAGTCGTGGGAAGCTTCAACCAATAGTCTTCGCGCTCTATGATGGATTTGTAATGTTTTTTTTCAGCGTGGCGGCCGAAAAAATAGCCCAATGAAAGAAGAATGGCAAAAATGATTAACTGTTCCATAGCACTACTCCACCGAAACCGCTGTGCCGTAAACATAAATTTCCGCGGCACCGGCTGCAACCGAGGACGTGGAAAAACGGACATTAACAACTGCATTGGCTCCGAGCTGTTGCGCCTGTGATTTCATCCGGTCAATGGCTTGGTCACGAGATTCCGACAACAGTTCCGTATAGCCTTTGAGTTCGCCGCCGAAAATATT
>JAGVGX010000269.1 GCA_020056865.1 Desulfobacterales bacterium | reverse complement strand
TGGCTTTATTCTCCGGCTACAAAATTGAAACCGGAGATATACAGTTTTTACTTCACAATGAAATAGAGATAAGGGTAAATAATCTTAAGGCAAGATCCAAAGCCGGAGATAAAACGCTTCGTATTTTAAGCGCCCGGATCCACTTTGATAAAGTAGGATTGCTAACAGGGCGTGTTGTCCCAAGGAAAATAGTATTGCTCAAACCGAATCTTCAATTAGATCATTGTGACATATTTAAATCCTTACAAGATGGTAAACAGTTGGATTTAAAACAATCAGTTGCAAATATAATGGACACCTTGTCTTTTGTTTCTGTAAAAAACGGAAGGGTTTTTGTTGCAGATCAAGACATGGTGCTGGATGATCTTTTTGTTGATTTGTCCAGGTCAGACAACAACCCGTTGTGTTTTACAACAGGCGTTCGTGGGAATGCTTCATATAAAGAAAAAAACACATCTTTTACCATAGCTGGCGACTTAGGGCGACAAACAGCTGCCCAAGAAGATAGCATGTTTGCAGAAATGACTATACATGCGCCTGATATCCCCTTGGTATGGTTTCCGAAAACTACATACTTTCATTTTGAAGACGGGGTTGCGGATACAGATATTCGCTTTAATGTTTCTTCCGGTTCTCCATTAAAGCTTTCAGGAAAAATTGTTTCAAAAAAAGCAAATTATATTATTTGGTCACAAAGAAAAGAAAAAGCATATGCTTTCCCCGAAGCGGTAATTGATATGAAGGCCGTTTATTTTGACAGGGTTTTTAATATTTCATCGAAAATTACAACCATGGATTTTTCGCTGGATACATCAGTGGATATGGATCTTAGGAAAAAAGTATCTCAGTATCTTGACCTTAAAGTCTCATCTTCTTTCATGGATCTTTTATCATTTAAACAGATATTTCCAACACCGGTTGTCCCAAACTGGATAGAAGATTTGTTATTTCCGTTTTTTACATCAGGCCAGGTTCGTTGTGATGTTTTTGGCATTCGAGGGGATCTTAAACGTATACGAGAACTTAAGCAGCCTGAAAACAAAGATGTGCTTACGTTGAAACTTGCTTTAAAGGATATTGAGACAATAAAGAAAAATGATTTTATCCCGTTTGCCGATGTTTCCGGAGAAGTGGCCATTGAAAATGGCGCATTAAACGTATCAGATGTTAAGGGCGTTTTTGGTGAATCTTCCATTAGCAAGGCTTGGTTTGATATTGACAGCTTGTATTCAAACGATCCTTTATATCGTTATTCCATAGCCGGTGTTTTTAATCTGAAAGATTTGAAACAGCAAAGTAATATGGATATTGCTCCTGCATATGTTAAAGAAAAGTTTCAGGGGTTTACTGAACTTTCAGGCAAACTTAAAGCTTCAATTCAGTTTGATTATAAAAAGACATACGATTATCCAAAACTTAATTTTGGGACGTTTTTTTTTAGTAAGTGCTTGATGATGCATAGAGGGATGAAG
This sequence comes from Desulfobacterales bacterium, assembly GCA_020056865.1. The sequence goes on along the minus strand of JAGVGX010000269.1, from coordinate 4,707 downwards.
CTGCCCGTTGTTTTAAACGACACGGAGATAATAATTGATGAAAACAGAAAAAATCGATTTAAGGGTCAGGGTTTTTGGGGAAATTCGAGCTTTGAAGTAAAAGGTTCAGCAGATAACATATATGAAAAAGGCAGTGCGGAAGTGATATGCAGCGCTGATGTAAACGAGATAATCAAAAACATACACCATAGGAATGCATCTTTTGTGAAGGTTAGCAAACAGATACCGGGTCGGTTTTTTTTAACGGGCGAAAAAGGTATATGGTCATGTACAGGCGAGGCTGATTTGAATGGTATGTCTATTGATATTGGAAAATTTTCTACGGCGAAACTAAGTAAAGGCGACAGGATTGCTGTTGATATGGCCATATATCCAAAAGAAAAAATAGAATTTCGTAATATTCAGTGTGATATAGGGAAATCATTTCTCAATGGCTCTGGATTTTTGGGTATAAAAAAAAACCCCTTACACTTTAATGTGTTGACGTCGTTATCCCTTGAAGATACCAATTTATTTTACAATAAAAAAAAAATTAAAGCTGCAGGTAAGGTTACATCCGATGCAAAGATAAGTACATCTTTGTCCGATTATTCGAAGTTAAGTATAGACGGAGAACTCAAGGCCAACCAGGTTTCTTTTGGTTATAAGGACAAGCCGCCAAAATTTGAAAAAGGCAATTTGGATGTGACGTTTTCTGGAAAAGATGCTGTTATTTCTTCTATCCAGTTTATGATGGATAAGAGTCGTATTGGAATCAGCGGACGTTTGCAGGGATGGGATATTTTCAAGGGCGATCTTTTGATTCATGGGGATTCAGTTGATTTTGAACCTGTGATATCGTTTTTGGCTAAAGTTCAACCCAAAGAAAAAAGAGACCAAATTGATGCGATAATAAAAAAATCCAATATCAACATAGATATAAATGTGGGAAAAGGAACGTGGAGAAAGCTAAACTTTAGCAGAATATCTGCCAAATCCTTACTGAATCAAGGTGTTTTTACGGTTGATACATGTGATATTGATATGGAAGAAGGGGCGTTGGCGTTAATTGGTTACTTTAATGTCCTTGATAAACCAGAAATGATGTTATCAGGCTACGTTAATCTTGTTGACTACCCTCTGATGAATATCGTTGAAAGCTTTAAGCTGGAGAATGATTTAGCAGTTTCAAGCGCTTCCTTGACAACAGAGGGTTTTTTGGCGGTAAAAGGATCAACAGGAAAACAGATGGTTTCAAATCTTTCCGGGAGCTTAAATCTGCACATTGCAGAAGGAAGAATTCAAAAACAGGGGTTTATTTTTAACATATTAAATTTTTTGAGTCTGCAAAACATCATTGATTTTAGACTTTCTTATTTTTCCAAAGAGGGTTTTTATTTTAAAAGTTTTAAGGGAAATATAGATATAGAACATGGTGTTCTTTCAACGGAGAATTTTATTTTAGAGAGCCCTGTATTTAATGCAGCCGGAAAAGGCGAAGTCAATCTTATAGAAAAGAAAACGGATGTTGATTTGGGCATTGCGCCTTTAGGAACTATTGATTCTATACTATCTAGGGTCCCTATTGTAGGATATATATTAACCGGTGATAACAAAGCCTTTGTAACATATTATATTAAGGTGAAAGGCCCCATGGCAGACCCTGAGATACAATATGTTCCTTTTAAGCACTGGCCTGCTGGAATTTTGGGATTTTTTAAACGTACCTTTTTTACACCTGGTCGGGTTTTGAAGGAGATAGACGAGATTAAGGATAAGGTTATTAATAAAGGTTTTTTTGTACCCGGTAAAAAATAAGCGGTGCTTACTTGCCGCCTACTTGTCCGGCACCATATGGGGTGCCGGGCAAGCAGGTTGTCTGATTCTTTATTTTTTCATATGGATTACAATCAATCCAGAATGCATTCGTTTTATTAAAAATGCGATGGTTTCATCTTTTTTTATACTGGTTAAAATAGATTCAAAATCGTTTACATTTTTTATATTTTTTCGATTTAGCTCAATAACAACATCACCTTGCAGGAATCCAGCCTTTTCTGCCTTGCTGTCTGGAAGTACCTGAACAACTATAACGCCTGAATTTTCATCAACGTTTAGCTGCCGTGCCATCTGGGGTGTTAAAGTAGAGACACGAAGTCCGATTTCATTTTCATTTTCATTTTTCTTTTCCATAGGGGTCGAAGATGCAATGGTATCAGGACGCTTTCCGATTTTGACTTTAAATGATTTTTCGTTACCATCACGCATCACTTTAATTCTTGCTGTCTCTCCAACACCTATATTTGCAACCATTGCTGTCAGATCCCGACTCGAATTAATTTTTTTATCGTTAACGGAAATTATTATGTCTTTAGGAAGGATCCCGGCCTGATCAGCAGGATCACCAGGGACAACATCAACAATCATTGCGCCTTCTTCATCTTTTAAACCATAATATTCAGCAATTTCACCCTTAAGATCTTGGATGGTTACGCCCAGCCATCCTCGGGTGACATCTCCGCTTTCTTTGAGTTGATTAATAATTCCTTTAGCCAAACTAATTGGAATTGCAAAACCGATGCCTTGGCCGCCTGCGATGATCATTGTATTAATACCGATAACCTCACCATCCATGTTGATAAGAGGTCCGCCGCTGTTCCCCGGGTTAATTGATGCATCTGTTTGGATAAAGTCATCATATGGTCCTGATCCGACAATTCGTCCCTTTGCACTGATAATTCCTGCAGTAACCGTATGGGCCAATCCAAAAGGATTTCCGATAGCAACGACCCACTGGCCTACATCAAGTGAATCTGAATTTCCAAGTTTGGCAGGAGATAAATTGACATCTGACTTGATTTTTATAAGAGCAATATCCGTGTATGCATCCCGACCGACTATTTCTGCTTTAAACTCTTTTTCATTCTCAAGAACCACAGTTATTTCGTCAGCATTTTCAATGACATGGTTATTTGTAACAATATAGCCTTCTTTATCTATGATAAATCCGGATCCCAGGCTGCGCTGTTTAAAGTCTCTTCGTTCTTGGCCGTCATAGAATTTTTCAAAAAAATCATGGAAAGGGTCATTGCCTCCAAATGGGCTCTTTCTGGAGAGACCAAAAGGATCCCCTCCGCCCTTAACGATTGTTACTGTCCTTATATTTACAACCGATGGCCTTAGCATTTCGGAAAGATGGGTAAACCCTGAAGGTACCATGGATACATCGGGTTGATTCAAGCCCACGGCGTTTTCAATTCCAAATCCAAGCGTAATTGCCAGTACCACGATTCCTAAAGTTATGTATGTTTTTGTTTTTTTATATAAGCGCATTATACATCTCCTTGCTTTAGCAGTTTGGCAAAAAATAAAATGGTTATGATATGAGGTTTTTTGCATGCAAAAATTAAACACTTATAGTTTAAATTTTACCATTTTATTATTATAAACATGATTGTCTTAAATATCAACCAGCACGATATATCTTTTTTATTCGATTTTACCCGAGGCAGCTATATTATTTGAAATGCGTAATGTCAATTTATTTTAAACAAGATAGACTGATAAAATGACATAACATATATAATGCTCTGCAAGGCTTTTTAATTTTAATGGTTTTATTGAAGGTATTATTATGATATTATAATAACATGATTTAGTCAGCACTAACAAAACAATATTGCATAAATTAAATGATATCTTAAAGTGCAGTTGGAATAGACTTTATGAGCTGAAGACATATAGCTGCAAGTGTTTAGCAGGCGGCTTGTGTCTTATTTTGTTTGTTTTTAACATCTAAAGTTTTTCATTTCCTGATATCTCTTACGATGAATGGTGGCAGATATGGCAAATAGAAAACAAAATTGCTGGGAATATAAACAATGCGGACGGGAACATGGCGGTGAAAAGGCTGATGCTTTAGGTATATGTCCGGCTGCGTCAGATAAATCTTTTCATGGGATAAACTTTGGCGAATATGGTGGCCGTGTTTGCTGGGCAGTTGCAGGAACATTTTGCGATGGCGATCTTCAAGGTTCCTTTGCAGAGAAGCGTACGTCCTGTATCACCTGCGATTTTTTTCAGCAAGTACAGAAAGAGGAGGGGGATTTAAACAGGAAGGGAAAGTTTTTAAAGTTTATTGAATCATATTCCGAAAGGCATTTTATCAGTCAAATGTCTTTTATACATATTGAGGCCGGGAAAAGATTTATCACTCAAGGCGATGTGGGGGATAAGGCATATATCATCCAAAAAGGAACATGCCTTGTTATTGTGGAAAAAGACGATAAATTATATCCTGCGGCTCATTATGGAAAAGGGGATATTGTGGGAGGGATGGGCATCCTCACCGGGGAACGACGTTTGGCTCATTGTGAAGCAGAAACCGATATGGATTTATTTGTTCTGAAAAAAGAACAATTTGATCATTTGTCTGAAAAAGACCCTGAGCTGTTGAGTTTTCTTACCGAGATCGTTGCTGATCGTTTTGATTCAAATCGACCCACAGCATACAGAACGATTGGTAAATACTTGACAACGGACATTATTGGACGTGGAGGTTACAGCGTTGTTTACAAGGGGCTGCATTCTTTATTAAATATGCCTGTAGCCATTAAAATGTTGCGGCATAACATGGCAATTGATAAGGATTTTCTTCACAGTTTCTATGGCGAGGCTATTATTATTGCCGGTCTTAATCATGAAAACATTGTTAAAATATATGATATT
>JAGVGX010000037.1 GCA_020056865.1 Desulfobacterales bacterium | reverse complement strand
CCTGCATCCTCAAAAGCTTCAAAAGCAGCATCCACCATCATATCATTAGCGCTTTTATCCCAGTTGGTCCCAAATTTGGTGCATCCCATACCTACAATGGCGACTTTATCTTTTATACTACCCATGAGTGTTTCTCCTTTCTTATTCCTTTGAAGATCTTATCGGGCGACATTTCCACCAGTAGTCATGGATGCCGTTAACATACCTTAGTTTTCTGAAGGTCATTTCTACATCCATGCCAACATAAACCTTATCAGGAACTCTGTCTGTCATGTCGAGTTTGATCCTGCCGCCGCCTTCAAAATCAATAGTTGCTCCGGTAATTGGCGGATCAAGAGAAACGCCAAGCATATCATGACTAAATGCCGTAACCTTGCCGTTTTTATCAGCAAAGCAGTGGTCCTCAAATTTGTCCTTGGTCCCACATTTGAGACACAACCTCTGAGGTGGATACTGAGCAGTACCACAATTTTTGCACTTGACCCCATAAAAAGCGAGTCCGGACTTATTGTCTCTCCAAAGCGCAACAGATGAAGGCCTTTCAAGCTGAACCCTCCTCGGAGGCTCTGTATTAATCTGTTCACGCCAAAGCAGGTATCGGTTATAATTAGACAACATCTGTTTTGATGCGATATGTTTCCTTATGCCCCTTCTATTCTTAATTTTAGAAATAAATTCGGTCGTGTGCATTGGAAAAACATCACATCCGTCTCCATAACTGACCAAAAGGATTTTTTCACCGGCGCTTGCCTCTTCAAGTACTGCAACAAGAGACATAAGAGCCATTGCAGCACCAGTATTGCCGACATCAGACAAGATGACATCGTTTATCTGTGTGTTTATGTCAAAACCTGTTTTTTTAGCAATAACATCAAGCTGCCTTGCATTGGGTGCATAAAAGGCAGCGCGGTTAAAATCTTTTGGGGCAAGACCAAATCGTTTCAAAGCGTTGGCAACGCTCTGGCCAACTACCGATACGAGTCCTTGTGAATATATAAAGCCATCTTCCCAGGAACGAACATAATCATCTTGATCCGATCGCCATACATCCATAAGCTCACTGAATTGCGAATAACAATCCGTAATCTCAACTGCAACATTCTTTTTCCCAATAAGAAAAGCCGCAGCGCCGTCACCAAATGACAATTCCTTGTCTCCGTTGGGATGTGCAGGGCGCATATCAGTAGCACATAGGAGAATATTATTCACAGAACCACTGTTTACAGCGTTCAACGCAGATTGCAATGCATTAGTGCCGCTTCTTAATGATCCGGAAAAATCGATGGTTGATAAACTGGTTTTCAGATTCAATGCCTGGGCAATAATTGCAGCGGTTTGTTTTTCTTTGTATGGAGCTGTTGTGGAAGCAAAATAAACCCCATCAATATCTTCTCTGTTTATTCCCTTTAAGCAGTCAATCGCTGCTGCAACTGCCATTGTCAGAGAATCCTCATCAAAACTTGCAACCGCTTTTTCACCGGGCAAGGCGCGGCCTCCCCATGCTTTGCTTATCTCTGCAAGGGGCAGACGATAAAACGGCACATACGCACCATAAGACAAAATTCCTGCCATATCTTTTCCCTCCGTTATTCGGGTTTTTGCCAAAATATTTATAACAAATTTTATCCAATAGCGTAAAATGAGGGATCAAATTCCGGCTTGCCCTCATATTTTTTCATGTGAACCATCTCCGGCACCTTTTCCATCCATTCTTCAAATCCGTCGGCAGATTCAATATTAAGCGCTTTAAATGCCTTCATCAGATCTTTTTTTCTCGCAGGACATCCGGGTATTGTTACACAGTGATTGATAAGAGGATTATCCTTGTTTAATTTAACCTGACACTGCCCTACAAGAAGGGTATGTTTATGTCCCGGCGTTGGTTTTTGAATTTTACCGTCCAGGATTTCTATGTCATCAAACACCTTGTTTTTCGCCATAGCTATACCCATAAAAACATGGTTAATAAAAAAGGCACAGTAGGTACATATGGTGGTATCCTGCTTGGGCACTGTCAAACCGGTAATCCCTGACCTTATCATCCAGTCCGGCATATCAGCCGACGCTTCCTGCTCAAATTCATGCTTGTGAGGCTTAAGGGCTGTGTTGATATCAATTTCGCCCTTTACCTGTATGTCGCTTAAATCTGTTGGCCGTTTTGCATCAGATGCCGCCATGGAAAGATAAGGAACTGTTTTAGGATCAAACCCCAAAAGTTTTGTACCTACCAGATCCGCTGAAAGCATATCTTTAGATGCAACAATCATATCAGATCTGCGGGCCCTTCCATTATAGCTCGGCCCCCTGTCACTGGTATAAATGCCATCAATAAGCGTAAAACCAACTGGAATCATTTTGATAAATTTGGATACATAATACCCCAAATCTGTTTCACAACTGGCATTATGACAAAGCTTTCTTGAAGCAATATTTATCAGGCCTTTAAGATTTTTTATCCCCAGGCTTGTTACACACTGTGAATGGGTTTTTAACACAGGCATATTAATCAAACAGTCCGCTTCCAGGGCAGCTGTGGATACATTAAGTTCAACATCATCTATTGTGACAACCGTATGCTGATTTTTCATAACATCAACAACTTTGACACCATATCTTTTGGTTAAAACATCGTAACCTAACCCCTTTGCAGCTTGTGCCAAAACCGAATGTTTTGGATTTTTATCAAACTCAACGCAACCTTCAACTATTGAAATATCTTTCACGCCATGGCCAGACAGAAACATAACCATATCTTCCATCATTCTTGATGTAGTAAGCACAGCGTATTTGGGAAAGTTAATTCCCTCGTGCCATACAACAAGATTGGGCTTTAAAACCACTTTTGAATCGGAAGATAATTTTCCTATTCCTCCTGCAAGCTCTATGGCTTTTTTCATAGATTCCATTGGTTTTTCATATTTTACAACAGACACATCAAACATAATTTTGCCCCCTATACATGGAGTTATTTTTCATCGTTGACCAACATAACATAAACGCCTTTATCAATTTTTATATACAAAAACATTGTTTTTGAATTATCATAAGCTCCTGTTATAAATCACGCTCTTATTCCGTTTAAAATTCTTTCGCAAAACATCATTCCCAAATCTTTTCTTGAATATTTCCCTTCAAATTGGAACCATCTCAAAGACCAGTTGCACATACCAAAAATTGCAAGCAGGGAGACCTTGCTGTCCAAGTCTTTTGAAAATATGCCTTCCTGCTTTCCTTTTTCAAGAATGTCTAACCACACATTCTGATATTTAATTAAATAGTTTCTCGCTATATGCCTGTTTTCGCCTGTCAGACTTTGAAATTCATGAATCCCAACATAAAAGCGGTTAAACTGTTTATCCCCTGGATCCATATGGGCGATAATCGCTTCTTGAAGCTTAAGGTCAGACCGTTTATCAGAAGCTATTATCTGATCAAAAACCTTCATGTAATGTTCCATGGAAGATAAAAATATATGATACAAAAGATCTTCCTTGCTTTTAATATAGTGATAAAGGCTGCCTTTTTGCATAGCAACCTGGTCCGCTATATCGGATATATTGGCATGGTAATATCCTTTTTTTTTGAAAATTTTTGCAGCCGCATCAAGTATTTCCTGGTACTTGACACTATCCGTCTTATGTTTGTTAGTTGTTTTCATATTGAAGCCTTATATGTGTCATTTGCGTGAGGATTTAGCACATCTAAAAATCTATAGTAATTAAATGAACAAACGATTGTTTTAAGTTACTACTGAGTATAGCGCGGAAGTTTTTTTGTCAATAAAAAATTAGCGGTTATCGGAAGCTTATTTTGAAAAGGCCTATAAATGAAAAAGAAAAGTAATTTTAATGTGTTTAGTCAATTGACTTGAGGTGTTCACAGTCGATATGAAAATATATTTGCACTTGGAACAACGGCGTCTCTCATCATTAAGTAGATAAAGTTTTTTTGACTACAACGGAGGCAAAATCTGTGTTATTTTAAAAGCATTTTTCGACATATGTTTTAGATCATTGTGCTCATTGGAAATCAATTTATAACAAACACTTAAGTCCACTTAACACCTTATAATATAAGTGCCTAAAATTATTAAATTACCTGAATTAAAAATTTCCAATCTTAAACAAAAGCCATTTTATCCAGCGCATGGCGAATTCCAAGAGGGCAATTTCATCATTCTGGATTTTTTTTATAGTTTCAGGCTTGATATCGTATTTATTTAAAAAAGAGCTTCCAAAAACAAATTCTCTAAATTTGTCGATGTTGTAACTTGCAAGAAAAAACATTTTTTTACTTTGCTCGGTGAGTTTTATATTCGCAGGAAAAGATCTTTTTCGAACAATAATATCTGTCCAGTCGGCATTTATTTTATCATGAACATCCACGCCCTGATCTTTTCGCCAATTACGAACGCTCCATTGCTTGGGTTCTTCAAAGCCTTTGCAGTGAGGTTCATTAACAAAAAAATAGAATTCATTGTCGTCTGCACCTTCTTTATGGCTTAAGGATGCAACCCCAAGAGGATAATAACGACAGGTAGTGGGTCTGTCTTCATAGACCATACACCCGTTATCTTTTACAAACGGGCATGATTTTAATTCGTCGCCTAATAATTTTAAGGTAATAACCGGCAGATCTGTTTTTTCTAATAACTCAGGCGTAGTATAGATAGAAAGAAACGCTTCTGATGTAAGCTGCAGTCTGCGTTTAAGAAGAATTATATCATATGGGGTAAGAATAATATTAATTCCTCTGCAGCATTTGGTAAAACAGTCTATTTTTTTATGGCATAAAAATTTAAATTTGTCTTCAGGACCAAACTTTACTGGGGCTATGTTGGCCATATTTTCTGGTGTTTCCATTTTAAAAATCTCCTTGGTTGGCATCGCCTCAAACAGATATTTTACTGTTGTGTCTATAACGCTTTGTCACGCTTGAAAAAAAAGTTTAAAGCATATACATGTTATTATATAAAATATGTTAACTAAAATATATATGTTAGTATCCTTTTATCTGTTGGAAAACAAGGCTATTTTAGATAGATTTTAGGTAGATATATTTAGGCTAAAAGACTTTCTATCTGATTAAAATAAAGCAACTAACTGATTTACATAAGGTTATTGAGATGAAAAAACTGGTATGTTCTGAATTTAAGACCGGGCGTCGTTTCTTAGGATCTCTTTCCCATCAGGAGGATCTTATTTCAGCTATAGAAAATGTTGCTGTTGAAGCATCTGTTAAGATGGCTACGTTTTCAGTTATAGGTGCTGTTTCATCAGTTACCATTGGATCTTATGATCAAAATCAGCAGGTGTATGTAACTGCAACCCAAACCGGTCCATTTGAAATTTTAACCTGTGTGGGAAATATTTCATTAAAAGATAAAAAACCCATGGCTCACGCACATATTGTTTTATGTGATGAACAGGGAAAAACCTTTGGGGGCCATCTTTTTTCTGAAACGATTGTTTTTGCAGGAGAAATTGAAATGGTTGAGCTAACAGGAACACCGCTTGAAAGAACGTATGATCCAACCACAGGGCTTATGCTTTGGCGCTGACACAAGTTACCCTTTTTTGAACAAATAATAGTACTTAATTACTTTTTCCACATAATCTTGTGTTTCCAGAAACGGCGGAATATCATTATATTTGTCTACCATGCTTGGCCCTGCATTATACGCTGCCAGAGCAAGGGGCAGTTTCCCATTAAAACGCATAAGAAGGCTGCTGAAATAACCTGTTCCTGCCATTATATTCTCCCATGGATTAAACGGGTCCTTTATATTAAAGCTTTCGAAATTTTCCGGCATGATCTGCATCAGGCCTGAAGCGCCTACTCTTGATACGGCTTTTGGGTCAAAATTCGATTCTGCCTTTATGATGGCCTTAAGCAAGGGAAATGGCACTTCATAGGTTTGAGCTGCTTCAGCGATCAGGTGGTCATATCTGTCAGTAACATAGGCGGTGGTGCTTCCTTGGTTTTTGGGATATTCTTTT
>JAGVGX010000007.1 GCA_020056865.1 Desulfobacterales bacterium | reverse complement strand
TTATAAAACTTCATGGCTTTTTCAAGACACTCAGTTTCAGCGTGGTAAGGAAGGTCAAAAAGAGTTCTTGAGGCCTGACCTGTAACAACAATACGAGCATCTAAATTTTCCGGTAAAGCGTCTATCATCTCTTGAATCTTTTTTTTGGGGTTGCCTTCATGCCTCATGACCTTGGCATTTGTTTTCCCATCCTTATCCCTTTCGACCCATTTTGTGGATACTGCACCGACCTCAAGCCCTAGAAAAATAGAAGATACGTCTTGTTTTTTTTTGGGTTTTTCATCTGACATGTTTTCACCTCCCGAATGGTTCAATTGTTATTTTTAATTACTTAACAAATCCAATAATTCTAATAGGCTGCCAACTTTGAAAATTAAAAGACGAACTCCAAATGTTTTTATAAGAAAATTATAAAATATTTGAATCAATTCCCAATCAATTTTTTCTCAATAATCATGAAATTCATTGTAATATAATAACAATAGCAAAAGAAATTATAAGGTTAATAAAACGATCTATTTATGTAATAATTTTTTGTATAATGCTTCAGTATCTGTGCTTAATGGGCTGTCTAAACCTTCAAGTATGTTTTTCTTGCATTTGTCATACGTTTTAATGACCATGGTATTGTTTCCGGTCAAAGAGTAATATTTCATTAAAACCTGATATATCAATTCTGAATATTTGTCTTTTTGAAGATATTTTTTTGCATATTCTATGCACTTATCATATTGTTTTTTCCGGTCATAGTATTCAATTATGTTTGTCAATACATCAAGATATGCTTCTTTCAGCCGATCTCTTTCTTCAACACACCATTGAACATAGAAATCTTCTTCCAAAAAATCACCCTTGTAGATAGACGCGGCGCGTAAAAGACGGGAAATTTGATTTTCCGGAAGGGTGTTGCCCTCAGGAAATTTAAGCTCTTTTTTAAATTCATCAACATCCACCCATATAGACTTGCCGATGTGTAATTTATAAGCATCTTTTTCTCTGAAAATATATGACGAAGATGCCTCTCTTATAATCCCTGGTTCGATAATTTTTCTAAGCGCACTTAAAGCGACATGGAATCGGTGATTAATTCTTTTGGGATCGCCTTCGGGCCATAGGAGTTCCATTAACACTTCCTTTGCCAAATAGCCCCGGTTTCGCATGTGAATCAGGTATTTGAAAAGGAGCTTTGACTTTTTGCTTGTCCATTCTGCAGGCAAAATTTCTTCATTACCTCTAAACACCTTAAATTCTCCCAAACAGAACACTCTGAGTCCGGGTGCAGGTACTTTCTGAAGTACTTTAATAATATGACATGATGCTTTTTTTATCATAGTGTTCTTACTTTTTTGTAATACGATTAATTCTTCTTGAGCATATGAACCTATATTTTCAAAAATTTTCTTTAAATAATTTTGTTTTTGGCCCAGGGCGTAGACCTCTGTAAGAAGAGGTATGATCCACTTTTTTTCCTGGCAAATCCAGGTGTCATATTGATTTGATGATGAAAGATGAAGCGCTGTTAAAAGTTTGTTTAAGGCTGCTTCTTTTTGTTGTTGTTCCCAAAAACAGCGTGCATGCCACAGGTAAGTCCTGCAAAGGTTTAATTTCGATTTTTTTAAAAGTTCTTCTGCATCTGACAGAAGACCATGTGCATCTTGCCACTGACGCTTTTCTATTAAAAGCTGTGCTAAATCTCCTTTCAACAGCCCTTCTTCTATAGGCATGGTAAGCCCTTTGATCAGATCTATGCCGGATATTACAAATTCTTTTGCATCTGAAAGATTGCCTTGCGCCATGTGAGCATAAAAAAGGACGTGGCAAGCCCATGCCTGAGTCCATATGTAACCCATATTTTGACTGATTTTAAGACTTTCCTCACCTTCATTGATGGCTTCTTTGAGTCTTCCTGAACCTGTGTAGTTGAGAGATAAGTCTATATGAAGCCAGGCTTGCAAACCATCACGGAAGCTCTTTTCTTTATACAATTCAAGCCCATTTTTCCCATTTTCTATACCTTCATCAAAACGTCCCAGATAATAACTCGAATACGAGGTTAAATGACTTCCCAAAACTATCAAGCGGTAATCTACTATGTCCTTGCACAAGGCTTTTCCCTTTAACCCGATGTTTTTAGCTTTTGTAAAGTCGCCAGACCTGCCATATCGAAATCCCTGGCTAAAATAAAGCCATGCAATGAGCCCTTTGTTTGTTGATCCTTCCAGCATCGCCGAAGCTTCTTTAAAATACTTGTCTGCTGCATCCATTTTCATCAGATGTGATACAACAAATATCAAGCTGGCCAGAACATCAATATAAAGAAGTGGGCTGTCCTTTGCTTGACTGAGCAAAACTTTCAGCATTTTTTCAGCTTTAGGGTAATCCCCTTTTAAGTAGTAAATATGGCTCATGGTGTTGAGACACAAAACCAGACCCTTGGGTATTTCATATTTACGGAACAAAATAAGCGTTTTTTTGTATTCACAGATTGCCTCTTCAGGTTTGCCTGACAGCTCCAATGATCTTGCCTTTGTATACAGTATCCATGGGTTTTTATTTATATAATTTTCCGGTATTTTTTTTAGATATGAACAAACCCGTTTTATTTGTCCTTCCTTGAGCAGTTTTCTCCCTATCTTGTTCAGTAAAATGCAGGCTTGTTCTATCTGGTCTGCCATAAGATAATGCTTGATGGCATCTTCGTCCTGACCTGTTTTTTCCCAAAGTATGGCCGCAGTTTTATGTAACCCGGTGATATATTGCTGGTCGAACTCATGGTGCAGTTTGGTATGAAGAAAGTCTTGGAAAAGATGGTGATAATAATACCACTGTCTTTCTTCATCAAAGGGGAAGGTAAAAAGATGATTTTCTTCAAGTTTTGATAATATATCCTTTGACTGACTTGTTTTTAGGAATTGATTGCAGAAAACAACATTAAGTCGTGACAGAATTGACGTTTTAAGTAAAAATAATTGTACATCGGTATCGAGCAGGTTAAAGACGTTTTCCTCCAGATAGTTTGAAATAATACGTAAAGAACCTTTAAGTTTTGACAGCAGCTTGTTAATTTCTTGTGAGTTTTTCCCTTTAAACGCATGGTAACAAAGGATGAGCCCAGACACCCATCCATTGGTTTTTTTGTGCATAATTCTGATGCTTTCGTCTTCTAGAAAAACATCAAATAATTGCAGAAAAAATTGTTCTATTTCAGGAATGGTAAAGGCAAGGTCGCCTTCTCTAATCTCAAAAGCCTGTCTTGTAGCAATGATTCGGGATAGATGCAATCTGGGTTCAGCTCGGCTGATAATAATCAGATGGATATGGTCTGTAAGATGTTCCAGAATAAACTGCATGGACTCGTTTATTTCCTGGCTGTTTTGGATAATATGATAATCATCCAATACAATGATCATCTCTTCTTGAACAAGGGCTTCTATTTCGCTTAAAAAAACATTAAGCACTGCCTCCCGTTCCCCCTTTGAAATTTGAACGGTTTTTATGCTGTGGAGAGTTTTTTCTCCAAAAGTGGGAAAATGTTTTTTTATCCCATGGGTCAGGTAGTTTAGAAAGGTCGTAAAGTCAGTGTCATATGCATCGAGCCGATACCAAACCGTTCTGATATCCAGGTTGATACTTATCTGAGATATCAGTGTCGTTTTTCCATAACCAGCACCAGCGATAACTGTGGTGAGTTTTTTTTTAAGAATTTCAGAAGATAATAGGTGAAACCTCGGCCTTTTTATGACATCAAACGGCTGTGGTACAAGAAGTTTTGAGTGCAATATTTGAATTCCTTGGCCCATCCCGCTCCTTATTTTTTAAGACAAAAAACAACTTTAAACATGCCCGTAAACCATGACATCACAACTGCTGTTTAACGCAAGAGGCCAAGACCATCTGGGCGGTGACAAGTTTTTTGAATTTAGATTGAATCTTATCTACATCTTTTGCAAGTATGGCATGGAGCAAGTCGCCTTCAATCTCAACGACATCTAAGCGTTTGTAATAATCGAGGGTTTCCTTGAGGTGGGCCAGGACAATTTTTCCAGTTAAAAGAGGATGGTTATTTGTAACATTTGCATCAGGAAATCTTGTTCCGTGTTCGAGCTCCACTTCAAGACCCAAGCGAAAGTCTTCTATGGCAATATCCATCCCTGAAGTATTGACTTGTTTTAAAATAATATCTGCTTCTTCGATCATAACATCAGGTGTTGTCAGATTCGTCCAGTCTTTTAAATGAAGTTCCTTGCAGACTCTTTTGACCTCTTTCTGGGTTATGTATTCTGGTAAATCCATAATGCGCTCCTTTCTTTTTTAACAATATTAGCTATTGGCTAAAAAACTTTTACAAAAACAGACCAGGTAAAATCAAAAGATATTTTACCTGAAATTCATTGTGTGCGTATAAGCTTACACGTATCATTGAAAAAATCAACTAAAATCAAGGCATTAAAATTTGTTTTGCTATCTGTTCTTGGATTGATTTTGTTTAAATAAAACGCGTGTTCTATTTCACAGGGTCAAGTTATTCCTTGACCCGTAATTATGTGTTTGCCATATTATAAACTAAAAGATTTGACGGGTTTGAAACTGGAAGGATTATCAATAATGCTGAGTGACATGCGTGATGTATTTTGTTAAAACATCATAAATCGGGTTATTATTTGATAATACATGTTTTTTTATAACTTAATAGCCCTGAAAACTTAGTGTAGAAACATCACCACAAAAAAAGGATTAAAATGGACAGGATCATGCCAGAAATATACGACAAATATATAAAAGGGCTTATGGATATCAGCAGGGCGATTACTTCGGATTTGTATCTCGAAGACATCTTAAAGCTGATTGTTTTGGTAACTGCAAAGGTTACCGGTGTCGAAATCTGCTCTCTATGGCTCATTGATGAAAATGTTACGCCGAATAAAATCCGACTCAAAGCCACACAATCGATTGATCCGGAATACGTTCAAGACCGTTCTTTAAATATGGATGAAGGTGTTGTAGGGTTTGTTGCTACACATAAGCGTCCGCTTGTTATTGAAAATGTTTTAAATGATCAAAGATTCAAGGAAAAGCAGATGGCAAAAAAGCTGGGGCTGGTATCTATGGTCAGTGTTCCGCTTCAGGTGAAAAATAAAAAAGTGATAGGGGTTTTAAATTGTTTTACTTCCGAGCCACATACTTTTTCCGAAACAGAGGTAAATCTGTTAATAGCGGTGGCCCACCAGGCCGCTGTTGCCATATTGAATACAGAACTTATGGTTAAAACCAAAGTTATCCAGGAGGAGCTTGAAACTCGTAAACTTGTGGAAAAGGCTAAAGAAGTTTTAATGCATAAACGTAACATAGACGGAAATTCAGCGTACCGGTGGATGCAAAAGCGCAGCATGGACTCCCGGAAATCCATGCGTATCGTTGCTGAGGCTGTTCTGCTTTCAGAAGAATTTGATTAGACATTCCGAGGGTGGTTTCTTTTATGTTATATCCGTTATATTGTTACTCAAGATAGCCAATAACAAGTTTCAGCATTCTTCGGATTGGTTCAGCAGCGCCCCACAACAGTTGGTCTCCCACAGTAAACAGGGAAAGATATTGTGGCCCCATATTCAATTTTCTTATTCTTCCGACTGGTATCTCAAGTTTGCCGGTCACTGCTGCAGGTGTAAGATGCTGTATTGTATCTTCCTTTGTGTTAGGGATCACCTTTACCCACTTATTTGCACTTAAAATTATTTTTGTAATTTCATCAATAGAAATATCATGGGTTAGTTTAATTGTAATAGCCTGGCTGTGACAACGCATCAGCCCTACACGGACACATATCCCATCCACAGGAATCGGCGTTTTATTTTGAAGTATTTTGTTGGTTTCTGCATATCCTTTCCACTCCTCACGACTTTGCCCTGTTTCCATAGGACTGTCAATCCATGGGATTACGCTTCCGGCAAGAGGCACTTTAAAGTTTTCAACAGGAAAATTTTTGCTATTCATGGTCTTTAAAACTTGCCTGTCAAGATCAAGGATAGCTGAAGACGGTTCAGTGAGATAGTCATAAGATGCTTTGCCCAATTCAGCCATCTGGGAAATAAGCTCGCGCATATTTTTTGCCCCAGCCCCTGATGCTGCCTGATATGTCATTGAAGAAATCCACTCAACATATCCTTTTTTAAATAATCCACCAACGGCCATCAGCATGAGACTTACAGTACAGTTGCCGCCAATATAGTTTTTTATACCAGAGGAAAGCGCCGTTTTTATAACATCAAGGTTTACCGGATCTAAAACAATAACGCTATCTTTCTTCATGCGTAGAGCAGATGCGGCATCAATCCAATAGCCATTCCATCCAGAAGATTTAAGCTGGGGATAAACCTTGTTCGTATAGTCGCTTCCCTGACAGGTCAATATAATATCCATATCAGAAAGCGTTTTAATGTTGTTAGCATCCAGCAAAACAGTTGTCTCGTTTCCAATATCAGGGCCATTTTGTCCAACCTGGGATGTGGAATAGAAAAAAGGTTTAAACCGGTTAAAATCATTTTTTGTCAGCATCCTTTCCATAAGAACAGAGCCTACCATGCCTCTCCAGCCTATAAGTCCTACTTTTAGCATAATCATGTACCTTTCATATTATTTTTTACGATTCAAAAACCCTTTTTTTTGTTTAAGCAAAAAAACCAGAATCAGAATTGTACAGTAGCGTGTTATCGGTACAATTTGGGTTCTATATTATATCTTTTAACTTTATACCCGAAAATCCTTTCAGTTGTATGGAGAGAGGTTGCGGCATGCCTCATATTCCCCCTGCTGCTTTTAAGGGAATCAACAATCAGCTCTTTTTCAAATGTATCTACAGCATCTTTTAAAGACTGGGTTTGATATGTCCCTGTTTCTTCAGCTGTCTGTAGCGTAGGTGGCAAATTATAGCTGTGAATCACCTGGTCATTACAAAGAAGCACAGCTCTTTCCATACAATTTTCGAGTTCTCTGACATTGCCAGGCCATTTATATCTCACAAGAGCATCGATTGCAGGTGTTGAGATTCTTTTAATATTTTTATTATATTCTTTGGCGTATTTTTCAAGAAAAAAATCGGCAAGCAAAAGCACATCAGCTTCTCTTTCTTTTAAAGGAGGTAAATATATCGGGTAAACATTAAGACGGTAGAAAAGGTCTTCGCGAAATAGGTTATCTTCAACAGCAGATGCAAGGTTTTCATTTGCTGCCGCAATGAGGCGAATGTTGATTTTAATCGTTTTTGTCCCCCCAAGCCTTTCGAGTTCTTTTTCCTGAAGCACACGAAGCAGTTTGCCTTGGCTTTCCAGAGCAAGAGATCCCACCTCGTCAAGAAACATCGTCCCTCCGCCGGCAAGCTCGAATTTTCCTTCTTTTTGTTTTGTTGCGCCGGTAAACGCTCCTTTTTCATACCCAAATAGTTCAGCTTCTATAAGGTTTTCAGGCAGTGCCGCACAATTGATCTTAATAAAAGGTTGGGATGAACGCATGCTGTTATAATGAATGGCGTTGGCAACCATTTCTTTTCCGGTTCCGCTTTGACCCAATAAAAGCACATTGGCGTTACTTTTTGCCACCTGCGTTATAAGATAGAATACCTCCTGCATTTTACGACTGTTGCCGATAATATTCGTAAAGCTGTATTTTTTATTCAGCTCTTTTCTAAGGCGTAAATTTTCTTCTGTCAGCTGTTTTTTTTCTGTTTTTATCTTTTCTAAAAGTGCTACTTTTTGTGCGATAAGGCTGCTGATAATAGCCAAAATTCGAACATCCTCCTTTAAGGGGGATGTGCCTTGAAATATACGATCCACGCTCAAGGCACCGATGACTCGGGGGCCTTCTTTTATCGGTACACAAATAAATGATATTTTTGACTTATCAACGCCGTTTCTTGCGCCTGTTTTGTCTAAAAAAAGCGGTTCATCGCCTATTTCAGGTACGGCAATCGGCCTTCCGGTTTCAATCACACGCCCTGTAATTCCTTCTCCCAACTTGTAGCGGCCTTTGGATTTAGCTGTTGGTGACATGCCATGAGCCACTTCAATATGAATTTCAGAGGTTTCCGAGTTTAATATTGCGATGGAACCACGGTTCATTTCCAAATGTTCGGCCATCAGGTCGAGAACCTTAAACAGAGATTTTTTGAGGTCAAGGGATGCATAAATAGCATTGCTTATTTCATAAAGGCATGAAATTTCGTCAGGTTTTTGTTTCGTCGTTGTTGTTGGCATAATGGTCAAAATATAAGAAGCTCTGAAAATAAAATATTCATTCTAAAGCATACAATGTTGTGTATTTTATCTTATTTTACTACAAAATTGTCAAGGTTCAAACGAAAATAAAAAAAGATGATGCGTAATGTGGGAAAGGGTGTATTTGTCAATAAACCGACATAAAAATACAGGAGGTTATTTTTTTATTATGGCACAGGTATTGCTTTATCTTCAATAGTGGCTAATTGGAGGCATTTATGACTACATGCAATACACATATCCTTTTTATTACAAAAAATTCAGAAGAGATTGATCATGTTCAGAACATGTTGTCTGAATCAAAAAATCCCTGTTTTGAGATCATTGCTTCTGATGGCCCGGTAACAGGATTGGTCTTCCTTTCAGAAAAATCAATAGACGTGATTCTGATTGACATGGAAGATGACCAGACCATTGAGATCATAAAAACGTTTACTTTGCAAGCTCAGGAGATCCCTATTATTTTGCTGGCAGAAAAAAATCTTGCATCATTGGCCATGGAAGGATTGCGAAACGGCGCTCAGGATTGTTTGATCAAAGACCAGTTTGACAGGTGCCTTCTGGAAAAAGCTATCAAATTTACTATAGATCAAAAGAGGATGCGATCCCAGGCGATTTTATTTGAAAATAAATTTGAACTATACATGAAAAAGAGTACACGGGGTAATCTTATTGTGAGTAAAAACGGGATGATTCGTTATGCCAACCCTGTAGCAGAATTTTTTTTTGGCAAAATGCCGGGCGGTCTTGTGGGGAAAAAATTTGGCTATCCTGTTGACGGGGCCAGAGTGGCTGATATTCATATTGTTCGAAAAGATAAAGATACAATTATAACAGAAATGCGGACAATAGAAACACATTGGCATGGGGAAGACACTTTCTTTGTATCGCTTCAAAATATCACCGAACAAATACGTCTGCAAAATGATCTTAAAAAGGCAAATGCTGAAAAGCAGCAGTTGCTTTCTGCTATTTCATCAATTTTAATTGGTGTATCGGGAAACGATGTAATCATTCAGTGGAATCTTCGATCAGAGGATGTTTTTGGGATAAATGCCTCCAGCGTTATTGGAAAACTATTTAAGGAAAACGGCATACAATGGGAAGAGAAAAGGATTAAACGCGGTATCAATGAATGCAGAAAAAAAATCAAACCTATTCGCGTTGATGATGTTCGTTATTCACGACCCGATGGTCAGGTTGGTTTTTTGGGGATTACCTTAACGCCTATTGGCAATAAGGGGAAAAAAGGTTTCGGTTTTCTGTTGATGGGTGCTGATATTACCGATCGAAAGCTTCTGGAAAGTCAGTTGCAACAGGCTCAGAAACTTGAGTCAATCGGCCAGTTGGCCTCAGGGATTGCTCATGAGATCAATACGCCCACGCAATATGTTGGGGACAACATACGGTTTCTTCAAGATGCTGTCAAAGATGTTCACAAAATTTTTAAAAAATACCAACAGGTTATCGTTGCCTTAAAAGAAAAAACCTGTACAGACGGCCTTGTTGAAGATGTGGACAGATCCCTTGAAGACTTGGATTATAATTATCTTGAAAAGGAGATTCCTTTAGCACTGGAACAAAGCCGTGAAGGACTGGATCGTGTGGCCGAGATAGTCCGTTCTATGAAGGAATTTTCTCACCCATCTGATGGTGAAATTATAGCAACTGATATAAACAAGGCTCTTGAGAGCACCATTACGGTTGCACGAAACGAGTGGAAATATGTAGCTGAAATGAAGACGGATTTTGATCCGTCTCTTCCTCTGATCCCTTGCTTGCCGGGTCAAATCAATCAGGTATTTTTGAACATGATCATCAATGCTGCCCACACCATTTCAGACGTTATGGAAGACGGATCAAATACAAAAGGTATAATTACAATCAGCACACACAATAAAGAGGATGTAGTTGAAATCCGTATTGGTGATACCGGCAAAGGGATACCAGATAAATTTCGTCACCGGATTTTTGATCCTTTTTTTACAACAAAACAAGTAGGGAAGGGAACCGGACAGGGATTATCTATTTCCCATACTACAATTGTAGAAAAACATAAAGGCACATTAAGATTTGAAACAGTTGTAGATGAAGGAACAACCTTTTTTATCCAACTTCCCAAAAACAACAGTGCGTTGTTAGAGGAAAGCGAAATATGAAAACACGAATTATTTTTGTTGATGATGAGCCACGAATACTTAAAGCCCTGGAAAGGATGCTTCACAGCATGCGAAGGCAATGGGAGATGATGTTTGTGGGAAGTGGTCAAGAGGCTCTGGATATTCTGAATAACTCAACGTTTGATGTTGTGATTACGGATATGCGTATGCCTGGGATTAATGGAGCGGAATTGCTTAATGAGGTGATCAAAAAACATCCGCATATGATTCGCATGGTATTATCAGGCCAACACAGCAGAAATATGATTCTGAAATCGGTTCAACTGGCACATCAGTTTCTTCCCAAACCATGCGATGCGGCAACTTTGAAGAGCGCTGTAGGACGATCTATAACTCTGCGAGACATTTTAAATCAGGAGGCGCTGAGTTTAGTTGTTTCTAAAATAGACTCTCTTCCTAGCCTTCCTTCTATTTATGTTCAAGTTATCGATGAATTGCAGGCACCTGAGCCATCCATTCAAAAGGTGGGTGAACTTGTTTGCAAAGATCTTGGAATGACAACAAAAATACTTCAACTGGTTAACTCTGCATTTTTCGGAGTTCGTCGACACGTTGAAAACCCTAAGCACGCGGTAAGCTATCTTGGAATCGACACGGTCAAGGCACTTGTATTTATATCCGGAATATTTCATCAATTTGACCAAGAACATGTAACCGGATTTTCATTTGAAGAGCTTTGGCGTCATAGTATGCAGACAGCCATA
>JAGVGX010000055.1 GCA_020056865.1 Desulfobacterales bacterium | reverse complement strand
GGTAAGAATGCTGATAATGCTGTCTCCTTCCTTTTCACTTATCGAATACCCTGTAGGATTGTTTGGAAAATTGAGAAAAACAATTATTTTTTTATTTTTATCAGCTTCTTCAACAATTTTTTTATCAAACGCAGGAATATTAAACCCTTTGCTTTCAGAAAACATCGAATAATTACTAATCCTGGCTCCTTTTCTAACACCAAAAATAAGATTGTAATTCCCCCACATCATGTCCGGCAATATGATGACATCCCCGGGGTCAACCCATACATCTGCAAATATACTAATGGCATGGGTGATGCCACATGTAACAACAGGCAGGCTGATTTGTTTACCTGCTAAAGAAGGATTTTTTTCAACCTGGGCTTGTTTCCATAACGCCCTGAGCGAAGGAATCCCAAAAGAAGGTGCATATGTTAAAGATTCTTCAGGGTGCAGGCCTTCAATCGCATCCATTACCGATGAAAAATGCATCGTTGTTTTCTTCTCTGTTGCAATACCTATGGTGGCATTTAACTTGTAGGCTTTTTCTTTGGCTTCAGCGCTCTGGCTGAGAATACCTTTCGGGAAAAAAAGATGTTTGCCTATATCCGACAACATATTCATAATGTTAGGATTGCCCGAATCAATAATCCGGTTAAGTTCTTTTGCAATGGCATCCATATTAAATAATCTCCTGTTATTACTTGCCAGTTATTACAAGTTCTGTGAAAACATATAAAATGAAAATTTTATACCATCACTATGTTTGAATTGATAATGGTTTTAATTAACAATGCTTATTATTTCCAGCAAGGGGAAAAAGTCAAGGAGAAACCTTCCCGTCAAGGTGATTAATCACACCATTATCTTTGGCGTTATCGGCCATGCATCCCTTTAGTATCATTTTGTTTTTTCTTGCAAGGATAGCAAAACTGTGTTAGATGGGTGAGCAGCTATTTTCGGGGCGTGGCGCAGCCTGGCAGCGCGCCTGCTTTGGGAGCAGGAAGTCGGAGGTTCAAATCCTCTCGCCCCGATCAATAGTTTCAGGCACTTAGAAAATTTTCCTAAGTGCTTTTTTTTTGGATTTTGGCTTCCAGGTATCTGACCTCCATCCAAAAATTGATCCAGTTTTAAAATTAGTGTAATGGTAGAAACTGGTATCAAAAAGAAGGGCAAAATGAGTCAAGGTGACTTAATCTTGATGCCCATTTTTACTTGACCAGATCAGACAGCCTGCATCTATTCAAGCCGTGAGACCTTTGAAAAACCTCCCCTTTCGCCCAATTTCTGTGTCAGGCTCAAATTTTGGCACGGAGTGAAGCTTTAGCGCTATCCTTGAAATACTCAATGTATTCCTGTGGTTGCACGAAGTGTATTTTTTCAAGCCGTAAGGCGCAACCGTCAGCGCTATATTTTCGTCTTCCTTGAACTTGAACGAAATTGAATATTTTTCAAAGGTCTCGCCGTGGTGATAGGTCTGTTTGTTTCGTCTCCCGGTATCAGGCGGGACACTCTCCTGATATCGCCGAGACTTGGTTGATCGGTCGCCCCTGCTGAGCAGATCCCCCGGATAAGAAAGGGAATTTCAACTACACGATCGAAGCATTTACCCTATCTCACCTGAATCTTGAACTTTGTCATGTTGCTCTGGCTTACCCGGAGACTCGGCTTTATATGCTATTTTTGTTTGTCGGCTCATAGTTTTGGGCTTCAATTTTCTTTAAACGGTCCCTAACGATTTCGCCCTTGTTTTCGGCTAATACTTGTGTTAACGATAACCATGTTAACAGGATTCACGTATAGGGGCATTTCACCTCATAAGCCAACGCCCGTCCACAATCGCACCATCATGCCATAAGGCGGATCATCCACGCTTGCTGGTGAAGCCACCGTTACTGAATAAAGGGATTTAAAAAACAAAATAAAAAAATTACAGCTTAAAAGCAACACGGATTAAAACTTTGAAAAACCGGAGAGTCCATATGCTGCAAAGAATAGTGATATGTTCCTATGTGTTTTTATTGATTATCACCTTATCAGGCTGCAAGGAAAAAATTGAACCGGGAAATTCATCAGAAAAAAAAGATGCTGCAGTTAAAGCTGTCGTTATGGAAGCGCAAATTATAAATCAACCCCTTTTGTATGAGGCCACAGGGACTATTCATGCAAAAACTGAAAGCACCTTATCAAGCAAACTTCTGGCGGAAATAAAAAAAATAAACGTCAAGGAAGGCGATCTGATCAAAAAAGGAGATGCGCTGGTTCTTCTTGATAACAGCCAGGTAAAACCTAAGCTGCAACAAGCCGAACAGGCAAGGGAAGAAACTCTTAATGCACACGCTGCCGCCTTATCTGGCGCAGATTCGGCAAAAACTGCCGCAAAACTTGCCGATGATACGTACAAACGTTATTTCAATTTATATAATAATAAAACTGTAAGCAAACAGGAATTTGAAGATATTGAAACCAAAAACAGCCAGGCTAAAGCAGCATTGCTTCAGGCAGAGGCTATGGTTCAGGCTGCAGGCAACCGCATCAAACAAGCTGAAGCAGAACTTTTATCCGCAAGATCATTTAACAGGGATTCTATAATTTATGCTCCATATAACGGAATTGTAACAGCTAAAATGATGGACCACGGTGATCTTGCATCACCCGGCGCACCTATTCTTGGGGTTGAGGAAACACAAGATTATTACGTAGAATTTGTTATTCCGGAAGCTCATGCAAAAAACATAGGTATAGGCATAAAGGTAAGTATAGTAATTCCTCCGTTAAATGATCTTTTACTCGAAGGAACAATTTATACAACAGCCCCTTCTGCAGATTTTAAAACCCGATCTTTCATGTTTAAAGCCTCTTTCCCTTTAAACAAATCAGTTCGCTCGGGAATGTATGCAAAAACTTTAATTCCCATAGGAGAAGTAAGCATACTGTCAATTCCTTCCTCAGCATTAATTTATCAGGGCCAGTTAACAGGAATCTATATTGTTGATGACCAAAACATAGCCCGTTTCAGAGTTATTCGCACCGGTAAACATTTTAACAAATTGATAGAAGTTCTTTCAGGGCTCAATCCAAAAGATCGCTACATATTAAATGCCACCACAAATATTACTGATGGTGTCAAGGTAGATGCCTCCATATGAGCCTTAAGATGGGTGTAGCGGGAAAAATTGCAAATTATTTCATAGAATCCAAACTCACATCTCTTATTATCATTGCTTCCATACTTCTTGGGATTGCTTCGGTTATCGCTCTGCCAAGAGAAGAAGAACCCCAGATCATCGTTCCCATGATAGATATCTTTGTAAGTATGCCGGGTGCTGGCTCAAAAGAAGTTGAGGAGCGCGTCACATCACCTATGGAAAAGCTTTTATGGGAAATTCCTGGAGTTGAATATATTTATTCCACCTCAAGCCATGGCATATCAATGACTACAGTACGCTTTTTGGTTGGGCAGAACGAAGAAGAAGCAATTGTCAGACTTCAGTCCAAGCTTATGGCAAACGTGGATCGAATTCCATATGCAGTTTCCTCTCCTCTGGTCAAGCCGCGTTATATAGATGATGTGCCTATTCTTGCATTAACTTTCTGGGGAAAAGATGCAGACCATTACCTGTTAAGGCGCATAGCTGCAGAAGTCAACAATATCGCGAAGATGGTAGAAAATGCTTCTGCAACAACAATTATCGGGGGTGAACGCAGGCAGGTTGAGGTAAATATAGATCCTGTTAAACTTTCTGCTTTCGGCATTGATCCGGAACATGTTTTTACAATGTTATCTGCAGCAAATCAGAGTTCCGATTCCGGATCTTTCCCCTCGCAGGCAGGCCAGACAATAGTCCATACAGGGGGATTTTTACGTAATGTCGAAGATGTGAAAAAAGTTGTTATTTCCGTTCATGATGGGAAACCGGTTTATTTGGAGGATGTCGCTGTAATTTCAGACGGCCCGGGTGAACCTGACCAGTATGTCTTTTTCGGAGCTGGTCCTGCGGCAAAAGAAGAAAACATCGCTAAAAATACTTTGCCGAAAAACGCTTGCCCGGCAGTTACGCTTACAATAGCAAAAAGAAAAGGCTCAAATGCAATTTCAGTCGCAGAAAAGATACTCGCAAGGATTCAAGACGCAAAGGGAACTATCCTTCCGAACAATATAAATATGACCATAACAAGGCACTATGGTGAAACCGCAAAAGAAAAGTCTGATGAGCTATTGTTTCATATGTTGATTTCAGTTGTTTCGGTATTAATTCTTATCTGGTTTACTTTAGGCCACCGAGAGGCTGGAATAGTTGCTCTTGCAATACCTGTTACGCTTGCTTTAACACTTTCGACATTTTATTTTTATGGGTACACATTAAACCGCATTACTCTTTTTGCTCTTATTTTTTCAATTGGGATTCTTGTTGATGACGCTATCGTTATCGTTGAAAATATTGTACGACATTTCAGACTCCCAAAAAATGCGAATCGCCCGAAAACCCAAGTTACAATTGAGGCAGTTGACGAAGTAGGAAACCCGACCATACTTGCAACCCTTACGGTTATAGCTGCAATACTGCCTATGGCCTTTGTCGGCGGTCTCATGGGCCCATATATGCGCCCAATTCCTGTCGGTGCTTCAGCCGCAATGGTTTTTTCGCTTATTGTAGCATTTATAGTCACACCCTGGGCTTCAATGATACTTATACGCCACAATGGAAATGGAGCAAAAAACCATGAAAAAGAAGGATGGAGCACACTGTTTTATCGCAGAATAATGACTCCACTTATTGAAAAACCATTCTGGCGTTATTCATTTCTCATTCTCGTAGTTTTTCTTCTGTTGGCCTCCTGTGCTCTTGTTGCGACCAAAAAAGTACATGTCAAAATGCTTCCTTTCGACAATAAAAGCGAGTTTCAGGTTATAATTGATATGCCTGAATATTCTACCCTTGAAAACACGGTATCAGCTGCTCTTGAAATGGGTGATTATATAAAAACAGTAAACGAGGTTGTTGATTATGAAATTTATGCCGGCACTTCGGCGCCTTTTAATTTCAATGGCCTTGTGCGCCATTACTATCTGCGTAAAGGAAGCAATGTTGCAGATATTCAGGTTAACCTTGCCGGAAAAAAGCTCAGAAAAGACCAGAGCCATGAAATAGCAAAGCGCGTAAGACCTGCATTAAAAAAAATTGCAAAAAAGTATAATGCGAAAATAAAAGTTGCGGAGGTACCTCCCGGGCCTCCTGTGCTTTCTACTCTTGTTGCGGAAATATACGGCCCCGATTACAACAGGCAGCGGCTTATTGCCAAAAAAATAATGAAAATTTTTGAGGAAACATCAGGCGTTGTTGATGTGGACTGGTATATGGAGGACAATCAGCACAGAGTCAATCTCGAAGTGGACAGAGAAAAGTCGGCACT
>JAGVGX010000017.1 GCA_020056865.1 Desulfobacterales bacterium | reverse complement strand
CTGTGCAGAAAGCCGATACAGATTCAAAAAGGATTTCCAAATACTGTCCTCTTACTTGGCCATGTGGTTTATTCCCGCCTTCAGTAAAATCCAGCAGAAATACCGCCAGAAAAATTATTATGATCGCCATTACAAACAAAACCATGGCTTTTTTTACGGCTGCTTCGTTTATTGCAAATTTACCTATCACCACTTGTTTCTTCCCTTTCATCTCAGACCAGAGAGAGGCTGCTATAACCCGAAACGTTGTTACTTTTATACCTCCTGCACAGGAGCCTGGTGCACCACCAATAAACATAAGAAACAGAAGAATAACCAAAGAAACATTTGTCATTTGGCTAATATCGAGTGTGTTAAACCCAGCTGTACGGCTTGTCACTGATTGAAACAGGGATGTTAAAATCGCGTCGTCTGGCGCCATCATTCGATTATATCCTACAAATTCTGCTAAATAAATGGATATCCAGCCAAAAATAATCAAAAACAAACTGGTTCGCAAAACAATCTTTGCATACCAGCTCAGGCCATTGCCGCGAGTAAATGACCGGAACTTTAAACGTTGCTTTAGAAAATTTTTAGATTCAATAAATACCGAGAATCCTATTCCTCCTACGAGAATTAAAGCAATAAATACGAGATTAATTCCCCACTCTCCCTTCCAACCAATGAGACTGTCGGCAAACAAAGAAAAGCCTGCATTGCAAAAGGCGGAAACGGAATGAAATATCGCAGAAAATGGCGAAAAAGGTTTGGGTGCTATCAGATAAAGCAGGATGGCACCTGCTGCCTCAATAATGAATGTCCAACTGACAATTTCAATGAGAAATTTTCCAAGATTAAACTTGGCATCATTTAATAATATCTGTCCGACTGCAATTCGATCTGTGATCGTTGTTCTTCGTCTCCAAAGGTAAATTGAAAGGCTGGTAAAGGTCATAATCCCAAGACCGCCAATTTGCATCAGGCATAGTATAATGATTTTACCAAATACCGTGAAATATGACCCTGTATCAACAACAACCAAACCTGTTACACAGGCTGCTGACGTTGCTGTAAATGTGGAATCTGTCCATGATATTGAGTCAACATTATTTTTTTCAGAGCTATGAAGAAAAATAGAACCACATAAAATGACGAGTATAAAGAAGATAATGGGAAATATGACCGGTGAGTTTATAATTTTGAATATTTTCATGCGTCTATGAACCTTAAACAAGCTAACAGTGCATTAAGCCGATTTTTTTATTTCAACACGTTTATACGCTTCAGACAAAAAACAATCAATAGCTATCTGTTCAGGAACTTTTGATTATAAAACAATTCAATATAACTGAATATCTTTTTGCGCATGTCTTGTTATAATACGCAGCATACCCTTTTTCGGATAATTTCCGGATCCAGTTTTTTGTATGGTAACGGCCATATGGTAACCTGGTTGACGGCTGCTGATTTCTTTGAAGATGTCAGGAAAATGTATGATAAGGTAAAAAGAGACGTCAGATCAAAAATCGGGGATACCGCTGAAATGCTCAAGCATCTCGTCGTTTTTGATATTTTTAAAACAAGACCTATCGTCGATATGGGCCAGAACATATAAAATACAACCGTCCCTGTCTTCTTGACATGAGGGGGACGGTTGCATTTAAAAAAATTGGATTAAAACAGGTAGTTAAGTTCAGCCCTGTATTCATCATAAGACGGATTTTGACCATTGGTCATGTTGTCTGCCTCCACAAATCCCATCCTTGCCTTTACCTCTATCCATTGTTTAACAGGGAGCTTGTACCACACATCTGCATGGATGAAATATCGATCTGTTTTTGATATGGAACCTGATTTTTCCTTGTTATCATCGTAATTCATAAGTGTCCAATCCATTGATGCCCTGAGCCCTTTTACCAGATTGGCTTTTCCAAAATCAAAATCAGCCTTTACCATAAACGAGTCGGTGTCCGCCTCCCAATTGGACTGTCCCATGGACCGTGTATATCCTCCGGTGGGAAAGCCCCGCCAGGGAGCAATAAGGTCAGCATCGTCACTTACCCTTGTATATCCCAAATGAACCAGGCCAGGTCCTTTTAAAAGAACAAGACGGGCACCATAAAGCCTGCCATCAACATTATCCGCATCCTCATACCCCAAATAAGACCCTTTATGACCGGCCAGTTTCCCGGTAAGAGCCGCACCGCCAACATCCCCGGCACCATCGTCAAACTGCTGCATATACCTTAATCCAGGGGTAAGTTCCCAGCCACAACCTATTGGTATCTTGTAATTGGCTTCACCCATAAGAGAATAAAAAAGGTCAGGAACCCCATGGTACCACGCATCAAGCTTCAGATCCTTTATCGATGTGTTGCTGATCCCTGCAATAACCAGATCATTGCTCACATCTTCGCCTTCGGCCTTTAGGTTGGCATAGGAAAGCCCTTTGTGAACAGTAGAATCGTCATTGTTATCCCATGTATTATACGGCCTGTTTTTATGCCCATAGGTGATAACATCATGAAACCTGGTATGATCTCTTAGTTTCTGTTTATTGAAAAACGCCAGCATAACCGATGTGTACGGCACATAACGGCTTGTTACGGAAACACCTTCAAACGTGTTCGGTATCATTTTGGTGTCATTTGATTGTGCCAAAAAACTTTCCCATATCTGACGTCCTATTTTAACATCTGTCTTCATGAAGCTGTACTGCAGATACGCCTGGGCAAGAACCGTCATGCCCCATCGATTTTTTCTCAACGCGTCAAATCGGGAAAAGGTGTCCTTACCCGTTGCTCCTGATACGGCATCCTCATCATCTAAAACATCAAGATTTTGAGATGTATAACCCCCTAACGTTGCACTGAAACCACCGTATGGGGCAGACTTGGCGATCAGGCTGCCACCAACTCCAAAACCAACCGGATTGTGGGTGGTTTTTTCTTCTTCCCAGAACGACCTGAAGTAATGGGTTCTAAGTCTTCCGTAAACCATGCCTTTGATAAAGACTTCGCCAATGTTTGATGCATCCTGTGGAAGGATGTTGTAGGTCTCCGTCATGTCGCCCTTTAATATCCGTTTGGGCTGATCTGATGCCACTGAATTTTCTGAAACAATCAAAATAAACAACACCCCAATCAACTGAAAAGCAGATATCAACGTGCATTGTCGCTTGCTTAAAACCAGAGCGCTTATCATTTATACACTCCTTTCTTTAAATTAAGTTTGATAATCAGGCAAAACTTGGCACCTAAAACATAAAGGTATCATAGACCTAACTACTTAATTATATATGTGATTTAGTGCCAAGCTCTACCTAATACCATAATAAAAGGTCAGACAACTTCAATTCTAACGGCTTTGCTCAATGCTCGGGCTGTCAACAACAAGTTCCCTATACTCAAGCCGGTTGAGGCAGAATTTTCCGATAATCAGTGTCACCAGAACAATGGGCAGATAGGTTTTTAAGAACATCGAGGGCATGGATTCCTGAAACTGTTGCGTCCAGCACATGCATCCTGCCAACTCGGCTAAGACAATCATATCCAGTAGAACGACAAATAATTTCTGCCTTACGTTAAGCTTTTTTTTCATGGGATACGGCCGATGTTTTGGATTTAAGACAATCATATCCAGTAGAACGACATGCAGTTTCTGGTCTCTAATGCGCTTTTGTTCCATGTGTTTCAGCCTTTCATTTCTTAGAAAGGTAAGGAGTGCTCCCTTATTATAAAGGTCGCACTCTTTACTTAACTCATTATTTTTTCATTAAATCCTGTTTGCTGACATTCATGATCTTGAGGGCCGTCTTGCCGGCCCCTTCGATCTTATAAGAAATTCTTAAAATATCTCCAGGTTCGGGAAGCTTACCGATTTTGGCCGTTGACACATCAAACTCGCTTACAATGCTTGTTGGATTGCCGTATTTGTTTTGAGAAAAATTCGTGTCATACTCCTGGACTTTGATAATCTTGGTTTCGGTATTGTATTCAATGCATTTTCCCTGAGCGACTTCTGACGCAACGGCGTTCACCGCAAAGAGCAACCCCAGAATGATGACGCCGATGGTTGCGGCTGATTTTATATATGGTTTCATATGTTTTTTCCTTTTCGTATCATTATTATATGGCAAATATCACGATATGGCTGCTTTCTTTTCCCTCAGCTCCTCAATCGCCCCTTGAGCCATTATTTTAATAATATAGAGACAAATAAGCCCAATGGTGCCCAGTATTAACACCGCAGCAATGGTATTGTGTCCGAATTGTTTAAGAATAATTGAAAGCATGCAGCAGAGTACGGCAATTCCGAAAGCAACCCGTATTCCGTATCCCTTTGCGTATTTGGTGGCCACTGTGCCGATTTGAGCGCCGATGGCAGCCCCTGTGAGCATTACAAAAACCGCCACAATCTCAATCCGGCCTTTTAACGAATAGGTGAACGCACCGTATAACCCGGAAATCATTACTTCAAACAGGTCTGTGCCCACAGCGATATGAGTGGGGCATCCGATAAGGTACACCAGCGACGGCATGCGGATCAATCCGCCGCCGATGCCTAAAAAACCCGCCAGAATGCCGGTGAGAAAACTGATGAACATCGGCAGCCACATGGAACAGGTAAATCCAGAGGTTTTGAAATTAATCATGGGCGCAATTTTAATCTTCTGTAAGGTTTTATACCAGGTAATGCCTTCAGCCCCATGTTCGCCAACGTCCCCGACCTTTTTTTTCTGGGTGGCTTTGTAGTAATCATAAAATACCAGTGTCGCGATTAACGCGAGCAGCACCACATATGCCCACCTGACCACGGATTCGACATTACCAAGTTTTTCAAGATACATGACAAGCTGGGCGCCGACTTCAATCCCTAACATGGTACCCAGAACCATTATAAGCCCGAGTTTATAATCCACATTTCCGAATTTTGAATGACGCAAGGTAGAAATCATGGATTTACCTGCAATATGCGCCATGTCGGTGCCGATAGCAAACGCCATGGGAAACCCCAGAATATTCAGCCCCGGTGTGACCATCCAGGCTCCGCCCATTCCAAAAAAACCGCCGATGGTTCCAACAGAGAAACCGATCAGCACAAGACCTGGCCAGAAAATTTCGATGCCGGCAATCGGCATATACATTGTTAACCATTCCATATAAATATCCTCCTTAAAATTATCGTATCAAGCCGCGTTAAAACGGGTTGGGTTAATGTTCAATAATTTTTCGGCTTGTCAGATCAAGCCCTGTTCGCGACATGAGAAAGTCCATAAAGAACCCTAAAAATGCGCCATACACAGCGGTCAATGCCGTGCACCAGATGGCGAACAACATAATATTTGTATTATAGGCGTCTGCCATGTATTTCATGAATGCGGTATAATACCCGGGATCTGATAAAACACGGGTGTCCGCCACCACAATCAGCTCGCTTGCCTTATCCCCGCCTGCCAGCGAAATACCTGGCAGCAGGATAACGAAAATAACTCCTGCCAGAATCAACGCGTTCCATTTTTTCATTTCGTCCTCCGTAGTCCTTATGTGTGTTAACAGTTTAATTTTTCCAACGTCATTGTCATTGATCTTTAATATATTTTTTTGTAATTTTGTATTGCGCAGTTAAACTTTGAAGTATATATTTGCAATGCCTGTGCCAACAAAATGTATTGACAGTTTTGCACGATATAGTAAAATGACGTGCAAGATAGTGTGATAAATATCAAAAGAATAATAAATCTAAGGTGTTATGACAATTCTTGACAAATTTACGGAAGGCGCAGCGATTCTTCCCCCAAAGAATACCGGTGGACTCACGATGCGGGCAAAGCTACTGTTTACACTGATTCCATCGGTGATGTTTATTTTAATGGTAACAGGCTATATAACCTATTTGACTTCAACGCATTTTCTGAATCAGGCATTGGAAAGAAGTACACGGCTTCATGTAAAAGCAGTCGCGCATGAAATAGAGGGTATTCTTGCAAGATGCATGCAGGATTTGTTGTTTATTTCGCGCAATTTTTCCGGTGGCAAAGAATTGCATAACAATTTTGCTGCCTTCAGCGATCTGGAAAAAGCGGATTATCGTGAGATAGGGTTTATCTCGCAAAAAGATACGTCTCATCTGTATTTTGTTTCCAGAGAGGATCAGGTAGTTCAAATACAACCTTCTGATATTTCATCTATTAACCCTGATCCTTGCTTATATCTGGAGCATCTTGCGAAATTAAAGCCGGGTGAAGTATGGATTTCAAATATTAACAGAGTGGAGTACCCTTTCCCGATCCTGTCAAATCCGAATCAAAAGATCGGTTCTGAGGTGATTTATTTCGGCACTCCCTGTATTTCCGAGAACGGAGAGCAAAACGGATTTCTTCTGTTATCGATGGATGCCAGGATGCTCCGGAATATTTTATCCTTATATAATTCTCCCCAGTCTCCCTTATGGACTTTTCCCCGGACATCCGAAGTCCGGTTTGCCTATCTTTTCGATCTGGATGGATGGATGCTGTTTCAATCCGAGGATCCTGAAAAAAAAGGCCTGAATCTGACAACGGATCTGGCAAGAGGAAACTATGTTAGCGGCACTCTGGGAAAGCCAGGTCTCGCATCCGCTTTCCGACCGGCCTCTCACTACCTGCCATTCTGGAAAATGGTCAATGATGTCAAGGAAGGGAAATCCGATTTAATAGAAATGTCGAAAGATGCCCAGGAGCATTCGGGAGTTAAAAACTATTTTCTGTCATATACCCCGATTCGGTTTCAGGGGAAGGTAATTGCGGGTGTCGCCTATATAGACCGGACCCGGGTTGTCCTTGCTGCTGGTTACAAACATTTGGATAGTATGCTGATTTTATCTATTATCACGATCGTGGCGGTTTCCCTGATCATTTATATCCTTTCCAATGTGATCACGAAACCAATTTTTAAGCTGACTGAAGCGGTCAATACCATTCAAAAAAACAGAAAACTGGAGGCCATTGATATTCATCCTTCCGGATATGAAGTCCATATGCTCCAGCATGCCATCAACAACATGATGGATGTGGTCAGCTCGCAAATAGATGAAATAAATAAAAAAAATATTGAAATTAAAAATGTTCAATTAAAAGAAAAAATTGAACTGAAATCCGAATTCACCAGGACAACACAGGATGCATCCGCAGATCCATTATCTGAAATGCTTGGTTTTGGGGATAGAATCGAATGGTTGAAATCCGATATCTTAAAAGCTGCGGGTGCGGATGCCGATGTTTTGATTATCGGAGAAACAGGTACCGGCAAACAGCTCACAGCAGAAGCGATTCACAGGCACAGCCGGCGCGGCGATTGTCCTTTTATATCCATCAATTGTGGCGAGCTTTCGGAAACCTTGCTCCTGGACTGTTTGTTCGGGCACGTGAAAGGCGCGTTTACCGAGGCGAAAACAGATCGGAAAGGTGCATTTCTCGAGGCAAACAGCGGGTCCATATTTCTGGATGAAATTCAGACTTCCTCTTCTAATGTGCAACAGGCACTGCTCCGAGCAGTTGACATGCGTAAAATAAGACCATTAGGTTCTGATAAGGAATACGACGTGGATGTACGGTTACTTTGTGCCACCAATATTGATTTACGGCACCTTATAGACAAAGGGCAATTTCGGTCTGATTTGTATTTCCGCCTGAAAGTGATTACAATTACCACCCCGCCCCTCCGCGAACACAAGGAGGACATCCCTGTTCTCGTAGAGCATTATCTGAGACAATTGCAGCATTCCACTCGCAGGGAAGGGCTTGGGATAAGCAAGGGAGCCATCGAAAAAATGAAGCAATACCATTGGCCTGGAAATGTGAGGGAATTGATGAATTGCATGAACCGGGCTGCTGTTATGTCAGAAAATCATATTATTCAGGCCGATGATATCCTGCTGGATGGGGAAGAAAGTCAACGCCTTGGGTCCAGCCGAATAAATCCAGTTAAAACAAAGGATCTGGCAAACGAAAAACATCATTTTGTGGAAGAAGCGGATCATAAGACGTCGCGTCCGGAAGTCACCGATTCCAGGCCATTGGCAACTTTCCCAGCGACCATCCAGTTGAACAGCCGCCAGCAGAAAGTATATCCGTATCTGATGTCCCATAAAACGATTACGCGGAATGAATACCAGCAACAGATAGATGAAACCGTGTCCGCCAGAACCGCCATTTATGATTTGCAGGATCTGGTCAAAAAAGGGGTGTTGCAAAAACAAGGCAGCGGACCTTCAACCCGGTATATTCTCATTAAATTTGACTAACGAGAGTGCTGCGTGCTGAGTCGAATCATAGCATGGCTGAAAATGATCCGAAATGACCCGGCCGATGAGGCCTATGTCATGAATATTTTCCGGAAAAAATACACCAATTCCAAAAGACCATATTTTTACGAATTAAAACCATTTAAAGAAAGGAAATACCATGAATACGGATAAAATAAAATACATCTGCAAAAAGAACCCCTGATGCAACACACCTGGTTGATCATTATGTAAAGAATTGGGGAAAAAAATGGATTGAACTCAACAAAGAAGAATTCGATAGAAACATACATCCGTGCATCTGTTTTTCACGAAAAATAGGCGTAGGGGCATTAGAGGTGGCCGATATTCTTGGAGAACGGACAGGTTTCCCTGTAGCTGACCGTGAGGTCATTGAACATATGGCTCAGGATAAAAATTTGACACACAAAACTGTTTCTTTTTTTGATGAACGATATCCTGGAAAAATTAATGAATTAGCAGCATTTTTTTTCGGAGAAAAATCATTTGTAATGAATGATTATATGAAGCAACTATTTGTGACCGCTGTATCCATATCTGCAATAGAACCAACAATTTTTGTCGGAAGAGGGATACACTTGATTCTTCCAAGAAATCGTGTTTTAGCTGTAAGACTAATTTGTTCTAAAAAGTATAGAATAAGAAGACTTTCATCAATTTTAAACGTAAAAGAAAAAGATATGGAAGCACAACTGGAAAACATTGATGGGGAACAAACGGCTTTTTTT
>JAGVGX010000059.1 GCA_020056865.1 Desulfobacterales bacterium | reverse complement strand
TTGCCATGATACCCAATGTCTTTCCCATTGTTGTTTTTTTTGGGCTTATGGGTGCCACTGGGACTTATCTTAACCTTGGCACGAGCGTTATCGCAGCGATTGCCTTAGGGATAGCGGTGGATGACACGGTTCATCTTATGGTAAGGTTGAGTTCTGAAATCAAATCATTTCCAAACCAGACAGAAGCCCTTTTACAATCTATTTCTACGGTTGGCAAACCCGTTGTTTACACGACCATTATGCTTTTTTTAGGTTTTTCCACGCTTTATTTTTCAAGCTTTGTCCCGATACAGGAGTTTGGGTTCCTTTCTGCGATAACCTTGCTGGTGGCACTGTTTGCAGATCTTGTCCTTTTGCCGGCATTGCTTACAACCACACGGATTGTTACACTCTGGGACATGATGTATGTAAAGCTTGGTAAAGACCCTCATAAAACGATTCCCTTATTTGATGGCCTTCGTCCTTCCCAGGCAAAAATTATTGTGCTTATGGGAGAAATGAAGTCTTATTCAAAAGGAGAAGCCATCATATGTCAGGGAGATCTTGGAAATGACATGTTTGTTATCATCAACGGAAAAGGTGAAGTCCTTCACAATTCGGAAGGCAAGACGTGGCCCATACGAGAGCTTTTGCGTGGAGATGTTTTTGGCGAGATGGGACTCATTCGTCATCAGAAACGTACAGCTGATGTGGTTGCGACAGAAGATACAAATGTTATGGTTATCAATGAAAAGTTTCTTTCAAGGCTCCAGAAACGATACCC
This sequence comes from Desulfobacterales bacterium, assembly GCA_020056865.1. The sequence continues at coordinate 2,369 of JAGVGX010000059.1, read as the reverse complement.
AAGAATAGGGTCAAGAATATTTTTAAATTTATCAATCATACTTAGCACGCGCCTGCATGATTTAACTCAAAGGGCCGCTGATCGGTAACTTATCAGCATGGTAGTCTGAGAGATAGTTTGTTCATGAAGCCTCTTGTGCCCATTTTTTTAAAATATTTTTGTCTTTTTGACTTATGGATGTGATCCCCATGAGTGATACGGTTTGGTTTTCATTGGTATCAACAGAAACGACCTTGGCATAGATTTCATCAAAGCAATGAGCGTCAACACAAAAATCGAACGTCATCTTTATATTTGTTAACGGTTTTATGGGAAACTGCAAGCGTGCTTCAATCAAATTTTCTTTTATCGTGATCGTTTCTCCCCAAATAGCGATACTTTTTATTTTTTTATCCTCAACTTCCCAGCAGTGAAATGGAAGATGAATGCTTAATCCGGTTTTTATATCCGGTTTCGATAGTAATGCTATGTTATATGGCGACGTTATTGCTTCCACAGGATAGCTGACCAGAGGTTTTTTCAATCCCTTCATCATTACGGTACTCGGAGGATCAACAGTAACTGAGCCCATAACCATCCTGTATGTGGATTCCCCCAATAGAACCTGTCCGCCTATAGTATTGGACTCTATTCTGGAGGCAATATTTACCGGAGAGCCGACAACTCCGAATTTCATACGTATTTCAGAGCCTATATTCCCGACAATTACGTCGCCGGTATTGATTCCTATACCCATTTCAAGATGAGGATACCCCTGTTTTTCTATTTCTTTATTTAATTTAACAAGTGCATTTTGCATTTCAAGACCACAGGCCACAGCCTTGGCAGCATGGTCTTCGTGTTTTTCTGTAATACCAAATATGGCCAGTATTGCATCTCCAATAAATTCATCAATGATACCATCATATGTTATAATTATTTCCGACATACGTTTCAGGTAACGATTCAACAAAATAACCATTTCTTCAGGGTCTTTAGTTTCAGAAAGGGTTGTGAAGCCTCTAAGGTCTGACATTAAAATTGTAACTGTTTCTCTTTTTCCTCCTATCTTTAATCCATCAGGAGATTCTAATATTTGATCAACGATTTGGCTTGAAAGGTAACGACCAAACGTTTCACGAATAAAATTAACCATTTGGAGGCGTGCTTCTGAAACTTTTTCCGTTGTGCCCAGCATTTTCGAGCAGGATAAAACAATATTTTTAATCTCTTGGGGGGCATTATCGGACAGGGTCTTGTTTCTTTTGTCTGGGTCATTGTTAATAAGACGGCGGTTGTCGGAAGCGACATATTCAAGGGGAGATATAATGTTTTTGTCCAGAAAGCGTTTGAGAGTTGCCATTGCAAAAAAAAGAACAATGCCAAAAAAAAATACCATAATTAAGGAGTAACGAAAAAGATCAGAGGTGCTCAGGTTGGCTATTAAAATAAGGTAACTTATTGAACAAACAACGATAATGATGTCAATAATCAGTATGCGCCGGAAAATACCTGATAAAATAATTTTTCTTACCCCTTGGGTGTTGTTTACATTTGAATTTGGAAACAGTTGGTCTTTCTTTTTAATCGTCACAATGTAACTCCTTTAACAGGTGGCATGGATCACAATACACGCCCGTACGTAATCATTCATGACGGGATTTTGGTCATGATTGATATTATAGGCCTTGAATTTGATTGTTGCCAGCATTGCGTTTTACATTTTCATGTTACATATCAATACTTGTTTTTGCAAGCATATCAATTATACATGAACGCCATGAGCAGTGGCAAAACAAAAAAACATGATTTTATCAATCAAGATGTATTGTATATATTAGTAGACAAAAATGTGATAACCATATAATATTATTGTAGTACCTGATAATTATAAATGAAATGAGGTGATCATGGTTTCTGTTGCTGATGTGTTGCAAGAGGAAAGTTTTCTAAAAAGCTTGTTTCAGGCGATTCCCTGTGGTGTATTTGTTGTTGACATAGACCTCAGAGTCCAGGCAGTAAACAAAGTTATGGAACAGGCCATTGGGGTTGTTGGGATGGACGTAATTAATTCAAGCAGCGGAAACGTATTGAAATGTGTTAATGCGTCTATCAGCGCACAAGGATGCGGCCATTCCGATGAATGCCGGAACTGCATGGTTAGGAATGCTGCGTTGGAGGCGTTGAGTGGGAATCAGATATACAGACACAGGTCAAATGTGCGGTTACTTGCAGGAGGTGAATTCAAGGATCTTGTTTTTCTGATCAGCGCTGCGCCGTTTGATTACGACGGTGAGAAACTGGCCATTATCATTTTAGAAGATATGACCGAGCTGTTGATGTTACGGCGCAGGTTAAAAACAGAGCACCGGTTTTCCGGTATTATCGGT
>JAGVGX010000207.1 GCA_020056865.1 Desulfobacterales bacterium | reverse complement strand
ATTCTCACGAGATTAAATGCCCAAGCGGCAACAATTGGCCGGCTCTTCCCGAAAATGTTAGTGGAAACATTCACTACGCAAGCCTGATCGGTGCACTGCCCAATGGACGAAGATTAGGGGATGCCGCATATGACGGCGGAATTTCTCCAGGACCGGGTTTAGATAAAAAAGGGCCGACTGCAGTTCTAAAATCATGCAGTAAAATTGATCACGTTAAAGATGGTCGGGCATTCCTTTTAAATCAGCGCCTTTCTCCAACACAGCTGACCGGGGAAAAGGGGTATAAACTCTGGAAGGCCTATATGGATTCCTGGGCTGAACTGGGGATTGATCACGTTCAGTTTAATATGGTTGATGATGCAACCTTGAGAGAAGCGCAAAAAGATCCAGAAAAGTACCAGGAAGTCATCGTACGTGTAGCAGGATACAGCGCTCATTTTGTTGATATCAGCAGAAAGACTCAGGATAACATCATACAAAGAACTGTTGTCGGTTTATAGTTTTTATATAGTTTGATGCTTTTAAAAAAACAGTTTATTATTAGATTGTTGAAAGGAGAAATAAAATGAAATGCTCCAGCTGCGCCTTTGAAGCGCCCATAAACGAATTTCGATACCTATATAACCCTCGGATAGATGCATCCCTTGCTGTACGACAGTGTCCCAAATGTCAGCAATGGATCGGGGTGGATCAGATGAAGCAGGAATCTATACAAGTCATCAAAGCCGGAAGTTCCCCATGGGGAAAATCTGCCGGTATTGAAGGGACAGCATCTGATTAATTAATACAAATGCAGTGATTAAAAAAACTGTTAACATTACTAACATGTTATAATTTATAGGAGGTTATCCATGTCCAGACGCAAATCGCGCCGGAACGAATGGGACAAGATGCGCGACACCATGACCAGCAACCTGACAAAAAACAAGGGTGTAGAAGCACGTGAGTTGGTGCCTGATACAGCATGCGGGAAATGCAAGCATTTTTCTGAAAGTGCTTATGGATCAGACGGAAGAGGTTTCTGTGAAATATTAAAAACCGGCAGTGATATTACGCTTAATCCACCAGTATATCATACGGAAGGGGAAAACTCTTTCATAACTTTTTTCAATGTGAATGCGTCAGCTTGTCAATATTATGTAGAAATGGCAATTATTGATACGGATGGGACCGAATGTGCAGATCCTCATTATAGAAGAACCCAGAGGCAGATGGAAAAGTTTCAAAAATAGGATTCTGACGCCATTTCGTCTTGCATTAAAAACCATTTTTAGGCTATCGTCTAAAAAGGGTTTCATATGAATTTAGCATTTTAATAAGGAGAGCGCAAATGAGCAGGTTCGGCAAACAATGGTTTGAAACTGTGGTAGAAAAGGTTAAAAAAGATGAAGACCTCCTGCAAAAAGGCAAGGGTTTCGACAGCAAGATACACTTCAGGGTACTTCAGGACCGTAAAGCAAAACTGAGCAACGATGTATCGTTCGGCATGTACTTACCATCTGGAGAACCCAACTGGTATGGCGAAACAGAAAACAATGATGTTGATATTATTATTGAAGGAAAAGCTGGGATCTACACAGAAGTTCTTGACGGGAAAAAAAATGTTGTAATGGCGCTGACCATTGGGGCGTTCAAGCTTAAAAAAGGATCCATTGCAAAACTGACCAGCAATATCGGGGCAGTCACCCGTTTCATTGAAGTAATGGGATCGGTTGGATAATACAAGGCACCAGGTTATCTGACAACCAATATTTGCTTAACCAGGCATTAGCTGAATACAACCCATACGAACGTAAAACAAAAGGAGGTATCACATGAGTGTACTTAGTGAAAAAGTTATAGGCTATCTGTCGCTTCCGGAAAAAATGAATATATTGAGCACATCAAATAAAAACGGTGAAACCAATATCGCCATCTTCGGGTCTTTGTTCATGGCTGATAAAAAAACCATTATGCTCATGCTAGGCGACAACCACACCTTTGCAAATCTAAAAGAAAACCCTCTGGCTTCCCTGCTTGTTATTGCCCCCGGGAAAACCGGTATGCAGACAGAAGGGTGTCGTATTTATCTTAAATTACAACGTATTGAAGATAGCGGAACCATGTATGACAAGGTGAAAGCAGGCGTCAGAGCAAAAGTCGGGGATGCTGCTGAAATGCTCAAGCATCTTGTCGCTTTTGATATTCTTAAAACAAGACCTATCGTCGATATGGGCCAGAACATATAAAATACAACCGTCCCTGTCTTCTTGACATGAGGGGGACGGTTGCATTTGAAAAAATTGGATTAAAAACCGATGTGTACGGCACATAACGGCTTGTTAAGGAAACACCTTCAAACGTGTTCGGTATCATTTTGGTGTCATTTGATTGTGCCAAAAAACTTTCCCATATCTGACGTCCTATTTTAATATCGGTCTTCATGAAGGTGTACTGCAGATACGCCTGGGCAAGAACCGTCATGCCCCATCGATTTTTTCTCAATACATCAAATCGGGAAAAGGTGTCCTTACCCGCTGCACCGGATTGAGCGTCCTCATCATCTAAAGCATCAAGATTTTGGGATGCATAACCTCCTAATCGCTAAAACCACCGAATGGGGCAGACTTGGCGATCAGGCTGCCACCAACTCCAAAACCAACCGGATTGTGGGTGGTTTTTTCTTCTTCCCAAAAAAACCTGAAATAATTGGTTCTAAGTCTTCCGTAAACCATGCCTTTGGTAAAGACTTCGCCAATGTTTGACGCATCCTGTGGAAGAATGTTGTAGGTCTCTATCATGTTTCCTTTTAATGTCCGCTTGGGTTGATCTGATGCTACTGAATTTCCTGAAACAATCAAAATAGACACAATCCCAATCAACTGAAAAGCAAATATCAAAGCACATTGTCGTTTGCTTAAAACCAGAGTGCTTATCATCTATATACTCCTTTCTTTAAATTAAGTTTAAAAAAAATAAACTAATTAAAGGCAAACCAAAAAATAAAAATATAACTTGTGTAACCGGACATGTCAACTAAATCCCTATACTTGCGTTGTAATTTTCTTAAGAACATATAAATCATGTTTAGATAAATATATATTTTGTTTTCATACAAATCAAAATGAATTAATAAGTCAATTTTATTAATAGTACCAGCTCTTTACATGACACACATATGAAAAGCATACTGGTTTCAAGCAAAAATATCTTAACAAGATAAATTCTATCTGTCTATATAAGTATCATTTTGTTTTGTATTCAAAATACATTCGCTTTATAATTTTATATTATAGAAAAATATCGAACCCATGAAAAAACAGGGATGAACCTGAAATAGAGCTATGGATGTTCCAGTACCAGCACAAGTTTTAACAAATGTTATTTGTTAAAAAAGTCATAATATGATAACCATAGCGTAAAAAAACAGGTGCTTTCTCTTTATTTACGCTTTTAACTTAACATAACTCGCTTGTTAAAGGAGCGTTATGGCCGGGAAACCCTCAAAATGGATAAAACCAGTGATGATCATCACAGGGTTGCTGATTGTCATTCTTCTGATCCGTTTATCAGGCCTGACAGGGTACATCCATATAAACAATCTTTCCAGAATCAATGAATGGATCAAAGGCTTTGGCATATTTGGTCCTGTTGTTTACATTGCTTTGTATATCCTTTCGTGTGTGTTTTTTCTTCCCGGCATTCCCATCACACTGGCCGGCGCCGTTGCTTTTGGCTCCATATTGGGAACCGTTTACGTTTCTATAGGTTCAACCCTTGGTGCAGGTGCCGCCTTTCTGATGGGACGCTATGCCGCTCGATCAATGGTAACAGGATGGATTTCAAAAAATAAACAGCTTAAAAAAATCGACGAAGGTGTTAAGACTCACGGATGGCGCATGTTGATGATCACCAGGCTGGTTCCTATTTTCCCTTTTAACATCCAGAATTACGTTTACGGACTTACCAAAATACGGTTTTTTACCTATCTTCTGGTTTCCTGGTTATGCATGCTCCCAGGTACCGTAGCCTATGTGTTTGCAGGAGGATCGCTGATCAGCGGCAAGGGGGATTTGAAAAAAACATTTATCTATCTTGCAGTAGCCGGTATTTTTTTTGTTCTTGTATCCTTTGTTCCAAGGCTGATCAAAAAACGCTATCAAGATGTCTTATCAGCGGAACAAAAACAAAACATGTCCCGTGGGCAAGCTGTCAACCCTGCCGTCAGGAAAGGGAAAAAGACGAACGGTCTGGTTTAAAACTGAAACAAGACAAACAAAGGGGTATGATGACACGATTAATCAAACCGCTCTGTGTAAACCAGAGACCCTGAAAAATATGAATCTATTATATGCATAACATCCTTGATCATCGCCTGCTTACCGCAAAGGTAGAAGTCATAAACTCCGGGGTCAAGGTGATGTTCAAGATATTGGGTGACCCTCCCGGAAAAAGCCTCGCCAGAACTGTACGGCCCAGGCATATCATCTGAAACACAAGGAATGTAATGTTGAACCATACTTTTTAAAAGAGGTTTATAATACAATTCAGAACATGTACTTACGCCATGAAGAAAAATAAAACCCCTGGATTTTGAACGCGCCATCGAGACAAATGGGGCAATGCCGGTTCCCGTTGCCACAAAAACCGCCTGTTTTATAGACGGCCGAAACAAAAAATAACCATAGGAGCCGGCAAAATGAAACCAGCTGCCAATATCTGCTGTTGCAAGTATGGAAGACATTTGCCCGTCTTTATACTTTCGGATGCACAGAGAAAGTGTCGCATCCTCAGGAGCGCAAATCAGTGAATAATCTCTTTCTATGTTCTCATGTATCAAACGTATGCGCTGGCCGGGGGAAAACTCAAAAGCACAGGGCCGGGTAAACTCAACCTCAAAGGCTTTTTCAGAAAGCTTCCGCCGGTTTATAAGTTGTGTATGGTATGTGCTAATACAGGTCGTGCTTTTTAAAGGTCGCATTATTTCTGCCACAAAACATCGCCTACCTTCATCATCTCGTTACAATACCGTGCAAGAACAAACAGATAATCTGAAAGCCGGTTTAAATAGATAACAATCTTTTGAAGCTGGTCATACACCATGCCTTTATCTGTTTTATCAACAAGCGCAACCACCCGTCTTTCAGCCCTGCGACAAACCGTTCTTGCAACATGAGCCTGGGCAGCAAAACCATGGCCACCCGGCAGAACAAACCCTTTTAGATCAGGAATTTTTTTCTCCATGCGATCCATGGCTGTTTCCAATTTTTTAGTAAAATCATTGCTAAATTCACCAAGAAGCATCGCCGAGGAAGAATCTGATGTTATAGAAAGCCAGGCACCAAGGCTGAACAGATCGGACTGAATGTCCTGGAGTTCGCTGAATATATCTGAATACTGTTGTCTCAATGCTGCTGCAAGAACACCGATTGCAGCGTTGAGTTCATCTACATCGCCATTTGCTTCAATTCGGATATGATGTTTTGAAACACGCTGCCCACTAAACAGGCTGGTCATTCCATGGTCACCTGTTTTCGTAGTTATTTTCATCTTATTTCCTTGGAAAAAATTCAGTCAATACTAAACTCCGGATAATTCACCTTCATGCACTCAGGGCATATGGAGTGAGAAAACATGGCCTCTGTCCGGTCTTGGATATATTTTTCTATACGCACCCATTGATCGTCATCATTATCAGAACTATCCTCTTTTCTTATTTTTTTGCAAAATGAGCACACCGGCAAGATCCCTTCGAGTTTTTTAATATGCCCAAGTGCATGTTCCAGCTCTTTAATTTTATTCTTGAGTGCTTTTTCCTTGCTGTCAAGGCTGATAACCATGGCATTGACAGCTTCTGCGAATTCTCCCAGAAAATCCACCCGCTGGGAGTAATCCCCATCGGCAATCTGTTTCGCCTGCCACGTCAACGTCAACAGGCGTGAATTTAATTCCTTAAATGGCGATGCAAGAAAATTGTCTCGGTTGAATCGAATATTTTGTAATTCTCCTTTTGACAGATGTACAATATAAGAATGTATCTCTGCCATAAATTCTATAAGCCGGTTGGCAGCTTCAGCAAATTCACGCTCATCTGCATTCTTATATTCAAGCAAATTGTATTTATCGGGGATAGCACCTGCCAGCAGGATATCCACTTTCTTTTTCGTTTCAACTATCATGCTCATCTTCTGACAACCTCACTTCAAATCGACACACGCGTTCTCCACTTGCCCAGCAGTCGACTTCTTTTGCACAAAACTTCTTTCCCGTATACGCTTCAAGAATCCCAGCAATAAAGCCTTCATCGTAATGGCAAACAACTTCATTTGATAAGGGCAATCCCGAGCAATCAAGGTCTTCAGAAACCGTAAATGTTATTTTTAACGCATCAAGGTCAACATGTTCCACCCTTAATATGCCAATTTTGTTATCTTTAAGCTTTTTCTGAAGTTCGGAAACAAATTCATTAAACCCAAGATCAGGATTTAATACATTTTTACAAAAATGATACCCGGCGGATCTGCCGGCCTTAATAAACATGTCATTTGTTCTTTGTACGCCAAGCTCCTGGATAAGAACATCCCTCAACGTATACTGTAAAAGCCTGTAGTTCAGAACAGGGACATGCATGCCCAAATTGGGTCTGCCTTCATCCAGATCACCAAGATCATCCCATTTAAACATGCTTTGGACTCTTTCTTCTTTAAACATATGCTATATCCCCCACTGACAAATAAAATTTGTAATCAATTATGTTCCCTTTTTTGTTAAAGTATAAGTCTTGTCTTCTAAAAATCAAATATATTACATTTTAACTCATATGCAAACCATTTTGACACAAGTACTCCTTATTTCTGATCATTTTGAATTACCAAAGGTAATGGGGAAACTGAAGGGTTTATTTTCTGCAATGCATTTAAATACCAAAATGAATTAAAAAGTTGGAAATGGCATGAAAACATCAAAACGAAAAGGATTTGCAAGAAATTTCAGCAGATATTGTGAACTATTGCAGGCCAAAAAAAGTATCTATGAAACAAGGCAAAATCATAACACGATGTTACTTGTCCACCTGGTTATTCTCTCGACAACTTGCTGGCAATTTCATAAATATTTCCAACAGCTTTACTTGCCTTATCCAGATTGATTAGAGGAACCATATCAGACACCATGGCATGGATATTCGGGTCATAGAAGACGCATCCCAAATTCGTAGAAGGTATGGTCAGGTATTTTTCAGCGACGATCTGAACAATACGACCCGCGTTTTCTTCTTTTTCTTTTTTAACCATATTGGTGACAACCCGGAGATGGATATCTTGGATATTTTTTTTTAGAACCTCAATAATATTTTTTCGTCGGACGCCTCAATGAACTGAAAAAGTTCTTTGATTGTACGGATTTTCAAAGCATTTTTAGGGTCCATGGCAATTTTAATCAGAGCATCGAGAGATGGATTTTTACTGGAAAGTCTGCTTAGTTTTCGATAAACTGCATTGCGAACAAATATGTATGCATTCTGAATCGATGTTGGTTCCGGGGTAAGGACGATAATTTTTTTGTGGGCGATAAGAAAAAAATCCAGCACGTTAAAAGAAGTCCCAGCTCCAAGGTCAAGCACCACATAATCGGCATCCAGCCTTGAAAGGTGGGTCATGAGTTTGATCTTTTGGCTGAAATGTGGGTTTGCCATGGAAAGAACATCACTGGCTCCGCTGATGAGGCGAAGGTTTTTCTCACTGGTATCAATACAAATATCTTCTAATTTATCAAATTTTCTTGTAAGAAAATCATTTAGCGTCCTGTCAGGACTCTTAATCCCAAGCAGGGTGTGGAGATTGGCACCGCCCAGATCAACATCCATTAAAATGGTCCGTTTGCCTATTCTGGCCAGCCAAAATGCCATAATCAAACTGAAGACGCTCTTTCCAGCACCACCTTTTCCCCCTCCGACAGCCAATATCGTGGGGGTTGATCTATTTTCCATTTTTGTTCTCCACTATTCCACTATGTATAGCTTGAAATATCATCATGTCCCTGATTACAACATGCATGTAAACGTATAGAGATATTAAATTATGAACTACTTTTCCATAAGCGAACTCCACAAGCTCCAGATCAGATTTTGTTCTGCTTCGGATCCACAGCAGTAGTCTTTCAATATTTTGCGGTCAACATCATTTATCTCTTTAAATTGAACACCAATGATCGCTGTTTTTTTGCCCTCGACAGGCGTTTTCTTGCTCCAGACAATACTGCCCAAGACACTGAGACTGATAGCTTCTATGGGTAAACTCATTTGAATCTTTACATTTTTTCCCGTTAAACAGGTTATATCACCGATTTGATATTGCGACCCCAAAACAATACATGTTCCATTCAGAGAGATATCGTCTGTAAATCCGGATAGATTTAAAGGCGATTTTCCGCTTTCTTCTTGAAAAATTTTCAGATTGACCTGCATGGGCAACTGATACCGGGTTGCTTTTCGGACCGTTTTTGAATATATTTCGCGGCCGGATCCAAAATGGAATTTACACAGGTTCCACATGAGAAGATTAAGGTTAGAATGTTCTTTGCAAAGTGCGGTTAGTTTTATTTTGGAGACTTTCAACAGTTCAACACGAGTGATAGATGCAATGTCTGATTCAGATAATTTATCCTCCTCAAACGGATAAATCTCACCAAAAATATCGCCTTCTATCAGATTTTGTCGCAGATTTTTTTTGGACTTTTGCATCGGCTTCAAGGCGATGGTAATCGGTCACTTCCAATGCACCGGACACGATAAAGCACAACTCGGTTTCTTCATCTCCAAATTTCTTCAACATGGTATTGGCAGGATAGTTACGAAGCACCATGTTGTTCATTAAAGCGATCATTTCCTCATACGCCAGTTTGGTAAAAAACTTCTGCGCTACTATATTTTGTGGATTGCATTCGCAAAGCGCTGAGTGGAAGGCCGTTCGTTCTTCTTTGGATGGGGCTTGATGATTCGCCACTCAAAGAGTTTACATGTGATTGCCTGCAGCGGCATGCCGGCTCCTATAAAAAACCCGGCTGACATCTTGTATTCTTCAGCAGCATGTATTGATTTTTTTTCTAATAGTCGGTCAGCAAATACTCTATGGAGTCTCGGGTCATTTGGAAAGGCTTTGAGCAGGTCCTCGAATTCTTCAATAGAATCAATAATAATAGAACCATCGATGATGCGGTTGACAACACTGTCCTGTCTATCAATCCGGTCGTTCATTTTCTCCTCCCAGTTAATACTTAACAGAAAAACCTATTTTTCAGCTAAAGTTTTTTGCCCTTGGAGCAGTTCTATAATTGTGTCGATCCGCTGGTTCATAATCCTGTTTTTTTGGTCTGAAAGGTGTAAAATTCCATATAATAATTTTAATTTTGTATCAAATTTCAGCAAAATATTGCCATATTGAGCAAGGTTTTCACTTATTAATAATATCTGCTTATGCACATCTTCAGAAGACGGCGTTTCTGGTACGGCAGTTTGATTTTGCCTGAACGCCTTTATCATTTCTTCAAGATCATCTTTTTCCGCGTCTGACAGGCCAACGGTTATTTCTTCCAGGACTCTTTCAGTCATATTATCCTCTGCATTCAGGATTCATCATATTTTTTAAACGCGTTTTTTAATTGAGCGTCTATGGTCTCAATACGCTCATCAGATGTTTTCATAAACGGCATCATTTTAAAAAGATGATCAAAATCAATCTCGCGTCTTTTATTCAATAACGTGACAAGCATCAATACAATAACAACACCTGCAAGGACATTCAATGCAACCAGCAGATATTATCTGTGCCATAGCGTTTCCGTTAGCAGAAGATGGGTACCCAGCGTACTTCTCGGGTATTTGATTTGACTTGTTGTCAGAAAAATTTTTTTCAGATGATTGTGTTTCCTT
>JAGVGX010000239.1 GCA_020056865.1 Desulfobacterales bacterium | reverse complement strand
CTTTCTGAAGGAGGATTTGGCTTTGATTACAGGTTTGCCATGGGAATATCAGACCATTGGGTTAAGCTGGTCAAAGATGTTAGCGATGAAAACTGGCCTATGGGAAACCTCTGGTATGAGCTGAACAACCGTAGAACAGAAGAAAAAACAATCAGCTACGTTGAATCTCATGACCAGGCGCTTGTTGGGGACCAGTCCTTGCTGTTCAGACTCATCGGCGCAGCAATGTATGACAGCATGAGGGTTGACGCTGAAAACATCATCGTAGACCGAGGAATCGCTCTTCATAAAATGATACGGCTCATCACCCTTTTTACTTCCTGCAGCGGATATCTTAACTTTATGGGAAACGAATTCGGACATCCTGAATGGATTGATTTTCCAAGGAAAGGTAACAACTGGTCATTCAAGTATGCACGCCGTCAATGGCATCTTGCATACGATAAAAACCTTCGATATCATTATCTACTAAATTTTGATCGGGATATCATTTCCCTTGCAACAACCTTTCGTGTTTTAACATCATCATACCCTCATCTGCTCGCTGAGCATGATATGGACAAAATCATTATTTTTGAACGTGCAGGTCTTGTTTTCGCCTTTAACTTCAACCCCGTCCGTTCGTTTACAGACTACTGTTTTGGCGTCAAACCAGGTAAATACCAGATGATTTTTAACAGTGATGACAAATCATACGGAGGACATCATCGCCTGGTAGAAAACCAGTGTCATGTTACGCTTGCGCATCAAGACAAGCACGATGAAAAACACAGGATCAGCGTCTATCTTCCTTCAAGAACAGCTATCGTACTTAAGCCGGTTAAAACTTTTTAAACATGCCTATAATAATCAAAACCAACCCGGTGACAAATAAAACCACAGGTAATTGTGCTGTTGCAACAACAGTCAATGCATTCCGGAATACCTCAAACGGAACGTGGTCAATCCATGTGATGCCACATATCTGTTCAATGGTATTGTATAAAAACTCTCGTCCCATAAGATGCGAAATAAACTCAAACAAAAGTACCACCCCTGCAACAATCCATATTAAAATCCCTATAACGGTTGTTTTAAACATCTTCTCTCCTCTTTTTTAATTTTTAAAATAAAACAGGGTAAAAATGAATTATTTTCCGCTAATTATATCATAAACACCTGTATAGTTTTCAGGAGTTATCATCATCAGTTCATCTTTCACCTGTTGGGATACTTCAAGGGATTGAATAAACTCAGCAAGATCATTTCTATCAATATCCGCATGTTTTCTCGTGAGCTGTTTTAAGGCCTCATAAGGTTGAGGATGCCCTTCCCTGCGGAGAATCGTCTGAACAGCTTCTGCTACAACCGCCCAGTTATTCATAAGATCCGATTGAATTGTCTTCCTGTTTACGATCAATCTGTTTAATCCTTTAAGCAATGAATTAAAAGCTATTAATGTATGAGAAAAAGGAACGCCGATGTTTCTTGTTACTGTTGAATCGGTCAAATCTCTTTGCAGCCTCGAGACAGGGAGCTTGGCAGAAAAATGTTCAAAAACAGCGTTTGCAATACCAAGATTACCCTCAGCATTTTCAAAATCAATGGGGTTTACCTTATGGGGCATTGCCGATGACCCCACCTCACCTTCGACAATCTTCTGTTTAAAATAATCCATGGATATATATGTCCACATATCTCGGCTAAAATCAATGAGTATGGTATTGATCCGTTTAAGATTGTCACAAAATGCCCCGAGGTTGTCATAATGTTCGATCTGGGTCGTTACTCTTGATCGATCCAGGCCAAGGGTCTCATTCACAAAGCCATTTGCAAACGCAATCCAGTCGATTTCAGGATAAGCAACAACATGGGCATTAAAATTGCCGGTTGCCCCGCCGAATTTTGCAGAAAAAGGAATCGATTCTATCATCTGTATCTGCCTGTTAAGTCTTTCAACAAATACATATATTTCTTTTCCCAGCCTTGTCGGTGATGCAGGCTGTCCATGGGTTCGGGCAAGCATGGGAATATCCAACCATTCATGGGATTTTTTAGAAAGATGATCTATGATCCCTTCTAAACAAGGACGCAGGACTTTCAGCCATGCTTCTTTTAATGCATATGGCATGGCTGTGTTATTAATATCCTGAGAAGTTAAACCAAAATGAATAAATTCCCTGAAATCGGCCATGCCAAGCTCATCAAATTTTTTCTTTAAAAAATATTCTACTGCTTTTACATCGTGATTCGTTATCTTTTCAATATCTTTTATTTGTTCTGCATCTTTTTTTGAAAAATGAGTATAAAGACGCCTTAAGGGTTTAAATAGATGTTTATCTACATCTTTAAGTTGAATAAGAGGCAGATTGCACAGGGATATAAAATATTCAATTTCAACAAGCAGACGATACCTGATCAGTGCGCTTTCAGAAAAATAAGCTGAAAGGCTTTCCGTCACCTTGCGATACCGGCCGTCAACAGGAGAAATTGCACTAAGCGGTGAAAGTTCCATGGTGTATCCTTAAATGTTGGATAAAAAGTTTTCAAGTCATAATACGTTTGACATACAAAATGACCGTGTTGTAATTGCCTTATAAAAATGCCAAAATAAAAAAAGTCCGGCAATTATTTTCATAATAGCCATAGGATGTCAAGTTTGAGTTAACAAAGGTGTTCCAGCAGCATCCATCGATAATATGAAACATGGAGAAAAAAAATGAAAGCCACAACACGTTCAACAAGCACCCTATATAAGGGAAACGTATTTGACCTTGTTTCAGAAAAAATAACGTTGCCAAACGGAAAAACCACACATATGGATATCATCAGACACCCTGGCGCATCGGCAATACTTCCCATGATTGACAAGAATACGGTTATTCTGCTGAAACAATACCGCCATGCCATAGGATCCGATATCTGGGAAATACCGGCAGGGACTTTGGAGAAGAACGAAACACCAGATGCATGCGCAAAAAGAGAACTGATTGAAGAAACCGGTTATCTGGCAACGAAATGGAAAGAACTCGGCAAAATTATTCCTGTGCCAGGATATTCTGATGAACTCATTCATATTTTTTTAGCTTCGCATCTGCTGCCTGCTCAACAGGACATGGATACCAATGAAGTCATCGAGGTTCACAACATCAAGTTTTCCACCGCACTGAAAATGATATACAACGGCGAAATAAACGACGGGAAAACCGTATGCGGTCTTTTACTCGCCGCAGCTTATCTAAAACAGTCAGAGCTTTTATAACATTCGTCAACAGGTGATTTTTTTTCATAAACTTGTAAAGTTTTTACAAAATTAAACCGATAAACAATATCAACAAGGGATAAATACGCATCAAAGCGTTTTTGACAAAATTATTTTATTTTTTTCACCCACTCATAACATTGGGGAATCTTAACATGAAATCTTTGGCCATCAAAAAAATCTTATCACATGCACTCTGTATCATTGTGTTACTCGCTATAATCATTGTAAATGCTCATGCGAGAGATAACGCATCAGAAAAAGAAAACATTTTTGATCTGAATATAGAAGATCTACTCAACATTAAAATTACATCTGTATCAAAAAAATTGAAAGCCATTTCAGACTCACCCGCAGCCATCTTCGTAATAACCAATGAAGACTTGATGAGGTCAGGTGCGACCAGCATCCCCGATGCCCTCCGTATGGTACCCGGACTTCATGTTGCGCGCATTGATTCCAGCAAGTGGGCAATCTCATCCCGCGGATTTAACGGCCGGTTTGCAAACAAGCTTCTGGTATTAATCGATGGCAGAAGTGTATATGCACCCTCTTTTTCCGGGGTTTACTGGGAAGCACAGGATGTCATGTTAGAAGACATAGAACGCATTGAAATCATTCGAGGACCCGGCGCCACACTTTGGGGAGCCAATGCGGTAAACGGAGTCATCAACATCATAACCAAACATAGCGCTGACACACAAGGCGGGCTTTTGTCAGCTGGAGGAGGCACCAGAGAAAAAGGATTTGGTTCTGTTCGATACGGAGAATCTCTTGGTGAAAATACGTATGGACGCATTTACGCAAAAGGGTTTAGCCGCGATGAATTTGGCTATACTGAATCAAGTGGTGATTCAGATGACGACTGGGATATGGTGCGAACCGGATTCAGAATTGATTCTCAAGTAAAAGATAATGTCTCAGTTCTTCTGCATGGAGATATTTACAAAGGGGAGATGAATCAAACTTCAATAACAGGAGACCTCAATCCTCCCTATATAAGTAGAGCCAAAGATCCTGTAGATGTTTCCGGAGGAAACATCAATGCAAAATGGACACACACCCTTTCTGACAAATCAGAATATTCACTAAAAACCTATTATGATCAGTGGTCCAGGAATGAGTTTTTCGGACGCGAATTGAGAAAAACCTTTAACCTTGATTTCCAGCACCAGTTTGAAGCAGGAGATCGTCATGACATCATATGGGGTATTGAATACAGTTACACCAAAGACGACTTCAGAGAAAAAAATATTCTGACATTCAATCCGAAAAGCAGCGGTAATGAGCTTTCCAGTGCCTTTATCCAGGACGAGATAACGCTTTTAAAAGACCTTTTGTTTCTTACACTCGGTACAAAATTTGAAAACAACTACTTAGTTGACAAATTTGAACTCCAGCCCAATGCCAGGATTCTTTGGACGCCTCATGCAAAGCATAAGGTATGGGCGTCTGTATCACGTTCATCAAGAACGCCTTCCCGTGTTGAACGCGACGCAGATCTTCAGACAGATGTTGTTCCACCCTTAAACTGGTATAACCCTACCCCATTTCCGGTCAGAGCTCATATTGTAGGACAGTCGGATTACGATTCAGAAATACTTTTTGCCCATGAAATCGGTTACAGGTTCGTACCTGCCACATCTATGTCTGTTGATGTGGCAACATTTTATAATGTTTATGATGACTTGCGAACGTTTAGCTATTTATCACCATCTTTTGCAGGAACGTTCATAGATCAACCGATTATTTTTGAAAATAATGGGGATGCCAAAACCTATGGCATTGAAATATCATCTGTGATCCAGCCTGCTGATTTTTTAAAAATTGATGCAACCTACAGCTATTTTAAAGTTGCCAGCGATACTCTGGAACCAGCAGATAAATCTCAAAACAGTAATTCTCCAAGACATCAGGCATCGGTTCGAGCATCAGCGAACCTCAAAAAGAATATAAACTTAGATTTCTGGCTGCGTTTTGTGGATAAAATTAAAGTGTACAATGCTGATGCGTTTTCAGAATTAACCATTGACAGTTACATAACTTTAGATGCCCGTCTGGCATGGCAGCCAAAAAATAATGTTGAACTTTCCATCGTAGGGCAAAATCTTTTTGATGACAAGCACCTTGAGTATATCCAGGAAGCATTTACCCCGCCCACAGATATTAATCAAAGCTTTTATGGAAAAATCACATGGCGGTTCTAACCAGATATGCATATAAAATTATGAAAAGATTCACTCAAAAATTTTTAAATATATTTTTTGCCGCATCCTGCCTTGTTTTAAGCATCCAGCCGTGTAGCGATGTTGCAGCGAAAACAGCGGATGAATACTTTGTAAAAGCAGCTTTTGTTATGAATTTTGCCAAATTTACGCAGTGGCCGGAAAAAACATTCGCAGGTGCTTCTGATGAAATCCGGCTATGCGTTTTGGGAGATGATACGGTTTACATGGCATTTTCAGAAATTGAAGGCAAAAACATCAACGGACATCATCTTGTTGTTAAAAAAATTAAAACCATACAAGAGATTGAAAATTGTCATATCCTTTTTGTAAGCAGATTGGGCAGAGATTATTTACCAAAAATTTTTGCAGCCGTTAAAGAAAAACCGATTTTAACTATCGGAGACATGCCCGGTTTTACAACATCAGGAGGCATAATAAACCTGGAAAAAGAAGACGACAAAATACGTTTTACTATAAATGCCACTGCTGCAAAACAATCAGGACTGAAAATAAGCTCCAGGCTTCTTAGCCTGGCAACAATAGTTGAATAATTAATATGAGCCAATTTCAGCGTTGGGCTCAAATTTTAATCCTCAAAATACTCAATGTATTCCTGCGGTTAAAATTTTCGCCCGCCTTGACCTTGACCAAACTAAAACGTTTTGAAACTGGCTCAATATGATAAAACCTTTACAAATGGTTACGGATGGTAAGCAATACAGATGATAATCAAGGAGATAAACACACATGAAGCCTGCTTATAAAAAATTCAGAGCATCAACAATTCGCAGCAAACTTATGCTGATGATGTTTATCAGTGCATCTATAGCCGCAGTTTTGATCCTATCTGCAATCATTGCTTATGAAAATAAAACCGCAAAAAAAGAGGCTTTGGAAAATCTGGAAACCTTGACGGATATAATTGGGTGGAACAGTACGGCCGCACTTGCATTCAATGACTATAAAGCTGCAACAGAAATACTGGCCGGATTGCATGCAACACCAGAT
>JAGVGX010000096.1 GCA_020056865.1 Desulfobacterales bacterium | reverse complement strand
GGAACAACTGGCACAAACATTGTCTGTCAAGCAAGCCGCTGTATCAAAACTTGAAAAACGGACAGATATGTATATCAGCACATTAAGAAATTTTATCAAAGCCATGGGAGGTGACCTGGAGATCATCGCCACATTTCCTGATGGGTCAGTTCAGATCAGTCAATTTGAAAACATTGCTTCGAAGGCAGAAAGAGGAAATTCAACGAGTTCCGGTTGAAAGCAGCAATTGTTTGGGGTAATATCCTCGGGTGATAGGGGGATACTCTCCTTCCTGTAGTCAGTAAAACATAGCCCTTGAAGAAAATGCTTGATTTTAGGTGGTAAGTGTTGATAAATAAAATAATGATTTAATAATCTTCCCGCTAGTTGATTTGCTATAATTGGCAAAAAGGGTAATATATTCAGTTCCAATCTTCATAATGCATTTAGAGGGTAGGAATGGTTGAATGGAGAAAGCCTTTACAAACCGCCTATAAAGATCTGCCAGGCCTATTATATAAACCAACTGTCAAAATCGTTTCTTCGTACCAACAGCAGCAAAATAAACCGAAACTCCTTGACCAGCTACAAGAGACCTTGCGTTCGCGTCATTTCAGCGCGGGATTATGTCCTTGATCGCTATCGCTCTCGGTGAGCTCGGCGTTATGCTGATATGGAGGTGGAACAGAAATGATAATAGATCAGATCATGATGCTACAAGTGAAAGTATTTGTAAAATGTCTGATTCAGATCTTCTTCGTATGTTAGAATAAGACAGTTCTTCATATATTGCCCTCCCTTGATTGAGAACCAAAATAGGGGCTGAACGACAACGACGTGTTGGTAATCCTGGCAAAAACCGCTTAACCTAAGTGTTATGTTGACTTCAAAAAAAATAATTATAGAGAATACGATGAAAAACACTTTTTATCTTGCCGGATCGTTGATTCTTATAATAAGCAGTTGTGTTAATACTCCGCAAAAGCCCACTTATTTGGACAAGAATAAATTCATAACAATAGAAACTATTTATGTTAATAGTGCAATTGTGGAACCAATTACCTACGAAGTCACATATTTTGTAACATCTAACAGCGCAGGAGATTATCAGCCTTTGGCAGGGTTTCTTCTAGGGCCGTTACAGATAGCAACAGGAGCAGCAGAGATTTTAGGGAGAGGGGAAGCCGACAATGAGATAGCGGCCAGAATTAAACAATACACTACAATAAGTGCCAGTTCGATTGTCGACGGATTTCTTTATAGTACTATCAACGGAACAAGAAAGAATGTTCGTTATGCATATAAGCCCAATATGTCAAACGAAGAAATAAAAAAATATGACGCTCAAATATTCCTAACCGTAAAAAAAATCTCATTATATAGAATCTCCTCCATTATGGACAAGATGGCATTGTCTGTTGTTGTAAACGGGAAAATGATTGATAATTATTCCATGGAGAAGTTGTGGGATAGAGACGAGATTGTAAGCTTAGGGTCAGTACTAGAACTTAAACACATTACGGAAAATGGAATTTCAAATGAACTTAATTCACTTATTAAAATAGCAGGCGAAAAATTAGGTTATGATTTTGCATATTAACAACAAAGGAGGAGTTGAGGAGATGAGAAACGTAACTTTTAGTCTGTGGCCCTTCTTGCTTTTTGTATTACTTATGCAAAATGGTTGCTCTCACACCATAAATAGCAAAGAAGTGTTTGGCCAAATAAATACCGGAAGCCCCTTAAAAGGCGAAAAAGAAATTTCTTTCTCGTTCAAAGGATTCCAAGACATGAGAGAAAAATATAGTAAAAATCTAATTATTGAGCCATCTTTGTGGGGTTTTATTAGAACCAATAAAATTTATTACGAGGATACAGTTCCAAATATTGTTTCCTCATCAATAAAAGGAGAGCTTGAGCGTAATGGCCACAAATGCTACAATTACGAAGAAAAAATGGATGCAGACTACATTGTTGAGGGCATAGTTACAATACATGTTGCTAAATTTACCTCTAATGACTTGCTGCTTCAATCAAAATTCGACGCTGTTTCAGCAATTAATTTAAGCATATCGCGAAACAACGATGCAAAAGAGAAATTCGAGAAATTGTTTATAGGCAAATACCATCTTGTCCATCATCGCATTGGTGGACCTAACTTATATGATGCAATGAGAGAAGCTCATCAACAATTGCTTCGTAACATATCAACGGATACAGACCTAATTAGTTTCATAAAGAATACAAGAAAATAATACTGGGCTCGTGGTAATCACTTCCCAAACCTGGTCGAGGTCCTCGAACAGGTGGGCGTTTAGCGCCTCTCGCCGGAAACTATGATATACGGCATATAGGCAAAGCCACGGGATCAAAAACACAGGGTCAAAAAGCCAAAGCATAGAAAAAGGTGGTCGGGTTTGTTTGGACAGGAAACAGGTGATTATAAGTGGGAATCTGCTCTTGGTTCATTATCATGCCGCTGCCTGTTTCTGCAATAGTGTGCCGAACTTCATTATCAGATACTACACTTCGATTGGTAATCCTCGCCTCAATTCCGAATCGAAAACCCTTGACTCGTAGGTGTATCTTTAAATTTGGTTCGGAGCCTGGCTTCGTCCGTGCAAGGGAGCCAAACAATCAAAGCCCGGCCATTTTTCAAAGGACCGGGCTTTTTTAGCCGGCTCAAGCGCTGGTACCATTAAAATCCTTTTTGTTTGCAGGCACCTGGACGTCGCGGCCAAAAATTGCAAAACCTATGGTTCCGATAACGCCGAAAACAAATGCCGTGATCAGGTTCGTTTCCGGGCTGATCAGCCAGAGAAACGCGCCGCCCATGGCTGCAATGGAAACAAATACATCGCGGATCAGGTAGTAGAGACCGAACATCCCTGCCTTGCAGTTGTCCGG
>JAGVGX010000266.1 GCA_020056865.1 Desulfobacterales bacterium | reverse complement strand
GCTTACTATCAGCTTGCCAGAAGCCGTGACAAGGGCTATCAAGGAGGCCATGATGTCAAAAGGAAGAGGCATACCTACGGTATATTTGGCGAAGGGAAAGCAACAAACAGTAACTGGTGGAAAAATTTCTATTGCCTCCATACAGGTAAGTGTAGGCGATGCCAGTAAGGAATCCAATTTGGGGCACGTTGAGGAATTACTGTCGAAAGCCAAGGGTTCGGATTTGATTATTCTGCCGGAGTTGTGGAATATTGGCTATTTTTCGTTTAGTCGCTACCGTTCCGAAAGTGAGTCTCCCGGCGGACCTACACTCCAAATGATACAAAGAAAAGCGATTGAATTAGGTGCACATATTCTGACTGGTGGTATTGTTGAATCGAGCGGTGAAAAAATGTTTAATACAAGCTATTTTGTTGATCCCCAAGGCCGAATAGCAGGGAAATACAGCAAGATGCATTTATTTGGATATGGTTCTCAAGAAAGCAAGTTGCTTTCGCCAGGCAGGGATGTTGTTGTCGTGCATAGTGATTTAGGAAAGTTTGGCTTATCCACCTGTTATGATTTGCGTTTTCCCGAACTATACAGGCGGCTTTTGGATATGGGGGCGGAGGCTTTTCTTGTCTCCTCGGCTTGGCCGTCCGCGCGTTTGGAACATTGGCAGGTTTTTAATAGGGCGCGAGCCATTGAAAACCAAAGTTTTCTGATTTCATCAAATTGTTGTGGCGTGTGTGGTGGTGTTGAACTTGGTGGGCACAGCATGATTGTTGATCCAAATGGAAAGGTTGTTGCGGAGGCAGGGGGAAAAGAACACATTTTGAAAGCAGTTGTCGATTTGTCGAATGTTCAAAAATCTCGTAGCACATTTCCCGCAGTTAAAGATAGGGTCTTAAATATCGACAAAAATGATTGATACGTTATGAAATCTCGTACGTTCAAAGTTATAATCTTATTTTTAAGTTTTTATAGTGTATGTTGTTGCTGTTTTGCAGGCAATAAACCGATTGTTTTAACGTTTGCCCATGGGGGGAGGCAAGGCCATCCGTACTATTATGGGGCTAAAAAGTTTGCGGAACTAGTTGCTGAAAAAACCAAAGGCAGAATAAAGATTGAGATCTTCCCTGGGGGGCAGTTGGGAAGCGAAGGGGTTGCTGCGGAAGGTGTCAGATTGGGAACGATAGATATAGCTACGGTATCGGCTGGGGGAATCATGTCGCATTGGGTCCCTAGAATACAGGTATTAGATGCTCCATACTTATTTGAAAATAGGGAGCAGGCTTATAAGGCTTTAGATGGTGCTGTTGGTGAGGAATTGAATGGGGAAATGGAGAAAGCAGGATTTAAAAACCTTGCTTACTGGGAAATTGGCATAAGACATATAACCAATAACCGGGCCCCAATAACATCACCATCGGATTTAAAGGGCCTTAGTATGCGAATCATGCCGGCCAGGACTTATATTGCTTTTGTTAAAACATTAGGGGGTATACCACAAGCCATACCTTTTGACGAAGTTTATGCCTCTTTGCAAAGCGGTATCGTTGATGGAGAAGAAAATCCTATAACTACCATTCGCTCCATGCGGTATTATGAAGTTCAGAAATATTTGGCTCTTACAGCTCATGTCTATTCATCGGCGGTGCTTATAATCAACTTGGAGATCTTTAATAATTTACCACAGGATGTACGCAATGCCATTGCGGAAGCCGCGTCGGAGTCTTCATTATTTCAACGCAAGTATGTGATTGAAAATGAAGCCATAGATCTCGAATTTCTTAAATTACATGGTATGGAGGTAGTAGAACCCGATAAGCGCGCGTTTGCCCGCGCTGTTCAAAATGTTTATAAAGAGGTTATGGACAGGCCTTCGCTTGTTTTGCTCGAACAGGTAAAAGAAATGCGTTAGTTTTGGCAGAAAATATGATGACCATAAGACACAAAATTTTATTATCTTTCTTAGGAATGGCTATCTGCTTCCTTGTTCTATTTGCAGGGCTTTGGGTTTTTAGTGTAAAAAATATCCGAAGTAGATCATTGGATTATACTAGAAATGTATCACAGCGAATAAAAGAGAAAATTGAATCGGATTTATTCAAGAGAGCGGAGCTTCTTAAAGAATCGTTTAATAAACTAAATCCCGATGACGAAATAACCTATTTTTATAATAGGGGAAAAGAATTAACTAGGATTGTGCATCCACATCTTTCAACAGAAGATAAAACCAAAATTACCGTACCTGTACTGAGCGCCGTTAATAATTCGTTCGCAATAATCGGGAGCATACATAACAAAAAGACTTTCTTGTTAGCTTACGTTTTTCCCTCTGGCCTTAAAAATGAGCGAAAGAAGAAATATGCGGTTGTTGAATATGGGTACAATACGCTGTTCGACCTATTGGTTAAAACTATTTATGACGAGGAATTGCAAAACGACATCAAATGGGCGGTTGGAATTGCAGTCGATGGTAAATTGATTTGGGCACCTTCACCTGAATTGATGGGGTCAGATTATTTATTGGAAGAACCAATTCTAGCTTGGCTGGCGATTAACAAAGCATATTATGTTACGCGGGTGCCAATTGCCAGATCAAATCTCACATTGGTGACCTTACTTCCTAAGCAAGTAGCATACTCTAATCTGATTGTGA
Organism: Desulfobacterales bacterium; assembly: GCA_020056865.1. The sequence goes on along the minus strand of JAGVGX010000266.1, from coordinate 440 downwards.
TATATTCAATTGCCACTGCCTCCATTTTAATGGGTGTTTTAATTTTTTTCCTATGCATACGATATATGGGAAAAAATATCGGCAGACCATTGGCTTTTTTAAAAACGGCTGTTCAGGATATTTCTAAAGGAGTCTATAAGATAACATATCCTTTTGATAAACAAGATGAACTTGGATGCTTGGCAGATGCTGTTGAAAGAATGGGTAATACACTAGAATATTATCACAAAAAAATGATATCTGATGCCGCGCTTATTTCCATCGGCTCGTCAACCGCCATGGTGGCGCATGATGTGAGGAAGCCGCTTACCAGCATGAAGGCGCTGCTAGCGAATTTGCCTGCGATAAAAGATAATCCGGAAGAGCTCAAGAAGATGATATCGGTTGTAGATGGAAGCATTGTCCATACAAATGCCATGCTAAACGAGATATTGGATTTT
>JAGVGX010000204.1 GCA_020056865.1 Desulfobacterales bacterium | reverse complement strand
TCCTGGTCGAAAAAAAAAGGATGCTTTGCTCGAAACGCATGAGAAATACATTGATATTCAATTGGTCTTAGCAGGAACAGAAAAGATGGGATGGAAGCCCAAATCGCTCTGTAAACAGCCATCCCAAGAATACGATCAGGAAACTGACGTTCAGTTCTTTTCAGACGATCCTGATGCCTGGCTGTCAGTTGAACCTGGAACGTTTGCGATATTTTTCCCGGAAGATGCACACATGCCCCTGATCTCGTTAGGTCAGATCCATAAAGTCATTGCCAAAGTCGAAGTGAACGAAAGTTGATGCGTCTGAAACAGCGGCTTGATCCTGCTATGAAATAGTGGACACTTAAGTTAAGTCATTGATAATAACAATGGCAGGAGGAAATTATGAGTGTTCAACAACGTAGAAAATATGATCCGGACTTTAAACGCAATTCGGTCCAGTTGACAGAGGAGACAGGTCAAACAGTAGCTGAGGTAGCAGAAAATCTTGGCATATCAAAAGATCTTTTTTATAGGTGGCGGCGAGCACAACGTGTCAACAAAGAACTTGCCTTTCCTGGAAACGGTCGTGAGGCATTGACCTCTTGAGCAACAGAAAATTCGGGAGCTTGAGAAAAGGCTTAAGAATGCCGAAATGGAGCGAGACATCTTAAAAAAAGCCACAGCGGCCTTCTTTGCCAAAGAGTCGGAATAAAATTCGACTGCAAGAGACCGCTGGAACTGCTCGGCCTATGAGCAGCGCCGTTATAAAATGAAAGTTAAATCTAACAGGTGACTTATGAATGATAAAATCGAAACACATAATAGTTCCGGTGTTGACAAAGGATTGGTTTCTATGTTCCTTAAGATGTCAGCAGAAGAGCGCCTGAAGGCAAATGATAACGCAGTTCGTACTATTTTGGAGTTAAGAAATGCATACAAACGACAAAAAAACACCATGTTCAGACCTAAGCGCGATACTTGAAGGCCTTATAAAGGCAGATGTAAAGTTTATTCTTGTCGGTGGCCTTGCTGCTGTTATTCAGGGGGCTCCGGTAACAACCATGGATGTAGACATTGTACATAGTCAATCGTCTGAGAATATATTAAAACTCTTCAAATTTTTAAAATCGATAGATGCAATCTACCGCCGCCCGGATAATAAAATTATAGAACCAAAGGAAAACGACTTTTCTGAAAAGGGACATTCGCTTTTTTTAACTCGCATAGGGCCGCTTGACGTTTTGGCATTTATCGAACAAGAAAAAACCTACGAGGATCTTTTAAAAGACACAGTAGAAATTGAGTTCAGAGGCAATACTATACGTGTTCTTGACATTAGGGCAATGATCGAGCTTAAAAAAACTTCCAAAGACCCTAAATACAAGCAACGGCTTCCTGTTCTTGAAGAAACATTGCGGCAGTTGGAGGAAGAGTTTGGGATAAATTCAGATATAGAAAATATCCATAATAAAGATAACGGTAACGCCGAACAAAATGATTGAACAGATGCCTGTATTTCCTGTAGGAAAAGTCCCAAACTAAAATTTTGACATTTACAAAGCTTTGTTTTTAGGTGGTTTTCTACAAAATCATTATATCTTAGCATAAAATCAAAAATTGCCCCTCTATTGCTAAAACCCTTGTAGCTATGTTAAACAAACACCTGACCATAGTTTAGTGTCCACCTATAAATACAAAACTGGAAATAAAAAACCGGGCACCAAACTGTGCCTGTTTTTAAATTGCCATTTAAATTGCCACTTAAATAATAAGGCAACGCATGATCTCGTCGCAGGCAAAAAAATACGCCCCTTTATAGTCATGGACGTTCTTGAAAAAGCTCAGGCTATGGAACGCAAAGGAATCAACGTCATCCATCTTGAAGTGGGAGAACCTGATTTTGACACACCGGCTTGTATAAAAGAAGCTGCATGTAAAGCTGTTCACGATGGATATACCCACTATACGCCAAGCATGGGCTTAATAGAGCTTAGAGAAGCCATCAGCGAACACTATGCCAATACATACCAGGTCAATGTAAATCCGGATCAGATTTTAATATTTTCAGGCACATCCCCTGCCATGCTTGCTGTATTTTCAGTTCTTTTAGAAAAAAACGACCAGGTGATTATTTCAGACCCGCATTATCCATGTTATCCGAATTTTATTAACTTTGTCCACGCTGAACCTGTAACTATTCCTGTATATGAAGATAACGGATTTCAATACGAACCTGAATCCATTCAAGAAAAAATAACAAAAAAAACCAAGGCCATAATTATTAATTCTCCGTCAAATCCAACGGGTCATCATTTAGACGAACATAGAATCAAGGCCATTGCAGCGCTGACATCACCATCACATCAACCCTGGATTTTATCTGACGAAATTTACCATGGGCTGATGTACCATGGCACAGCGCATTGCGTACTTGAATTTACGGATAATGCCTTTGTATTTAACGGTTTTTCAAAACTTTATGCAATGACCGGCTTCAGGCTCGGATACGTCATTGCACCCAAACCATTTGTAAGACCCATACAGAAAATACAACAAAATTTTTTCATCTGTGCCGGTGCCATGGCTCAGGTTGCAGGAATTGCAGCTTTGAAACATGCAGTCGACGATATCAAACACATGAAAACCATTTACAATAAGCGAAGATTATACATGATAGAACGCTTAAGGGCCATGGGGTTTAAAATTACCGTTGAACCAACAGGTGCGTTTTATGTATTTGTAAATGCAAAACATATATCCAATAATTCTTACCAGCTCGCATTTGACATACTGGATAAAGCCCGGGTAGGCGTAACGCCGGGCATTGATTTTGGTGAAAACGGGGAAGGCTTTTTAAGATTTTCATATGCAAACTCCATGGAAAATATTGCCGAAGGCATGAACAGGGTTGAACACTATTTAAAATCTGCTCTGGTAAACGAGACACGGTTTTGAATACCACAAAGCGGTACAACACATTTGCCGAATCAGAAATCGGCGCTGTAAAAAAAAAATGGCAACACCGCCTGCACATTGCCCTTGTTTATCCCAATACATATTATGTAGGTATGTCGAATTTGGGATTCCATGCTGTTTATCAGTTATTAAACGATATGGAACATGTGGTATGTGAACGGGCGTTTCTTGGTGAGAATGTCGGGCATTCGCATGTTCAGATCAAAACCATAGAATCCGGAAGGCCCTTAAAAGACTTTGATATTATCGCTTTTTCTGTTTCATTTGAAAGCGACTATCCCAACATTTTATCTGTTCTTGAAGCATCAGGCCTTCCTCTTTTTTCAAACCAAAGAAATTCTTCACACCCACTTGTTATTTCAGGAGGCGTGGCAATCTTTATTAATCCTGAACCTGTGGCCCCTTTTATCGACTGCTTTCTCATTGGTGAAGCTGAAGCCATTTTGCCTGCTTTTATTGATCATTTTGATAAAAACACCCTCAGTTACAGATCAGACAGGCAAACGCAACTTAAACAACTGGCAAATCATGTCCCAGGTGTATATGTTCCCGAGTTTTACACCCCCGAGTATAATAACAACGATCAGCTTGTTTCCTTTGAGCCTGTATGTGATGTGCCGC
>JAGVGX010000001.1 GCA_020056865.1 Desulfobacterales bacterium | reverse complement strand
GTATTGCATTTTGCGCAATGCTCCATAGTTGTATCCAGCATGGCGAGAAACGTCCAGTTGTTTTCCTTGGTAAATAGTTTTCGCATTCCGCTTAGAAATTTATTGACAAGTTCTTCTTCCTCCTGCTTTGTTTTCGGAATGGGAATAGGAAGCACCATCGTATCGTCTAAGATACATGCATATTTTTCACTTGTCTCTGCAGGAATTTCGCTCCATTCCTTATCAACAAAATCTCCGGGAAGAGGCATGAGATCTTCCAGACGAACGGTAGTGAGTTTTTTGGTATCTTTGCTTATATCTTCTATTTTAAGATTATCCACCATAATATTACTCCTTATTGTTATTTTCCGGTTCAGCTGCAGGATTAAATGTTGCAACTTCAGCCCATGTTTTCTTTCCGTCCCCGTCTATATGCGAAGCTGCCCATGAAACCGGGTAATTGAGAACCACACCTATCTTCGCCTGTGTTTTAAGATTGTTTACATTCGGTTCGTCTCCCCAGCGGATGTCATGGTAAAGAAAATATTTCATAAAAAAATGGGACATATGTGTTAAGGGGATATATGCAAGCAGTAAAAAAACCAAAATCATCTCAAGTGCAACAATAACATTGCCTGTGGGTGATGGTTGAAAAGTGACAAGATTGGCCAGAAACGTTTTTGCCATTAGAAAATCACGATCAACTGTAAGCCACGCAACCAGGGCTACTGCCATTGCTACTATAAAAAAGAACAGATTTAAAAAATGTTCGTTTGTTGAGTATTTTTTTAGTTGCGGATCTGACATTCGCATGGAAACAAGGCCGATACTTCCAATAATCGTCAGGATGATACCTGCAGGGGCTGTCATATTGATAACGCTCATTAAAAAAGTACCTATTGCTGTATCATGCCCACCAATGCTGCCTGCAACCAGCAGAAAAACGCACGCTACTAAAAGATACAAACCAAGATGAAAAGGATAAGTCCGGTACCATAAGGAACGATTGTTCTCCCAGACGGCCTTGAGCAGTAAAATCTCCGGGATCATGACCTTGAGTTCACCAATTTTAGATGTTTCTCTCGGTTTTTTCCACCAGTCTACATCTTCCAAGTAACTCCCACCGTATTCAGCACGCTTGCCTTCATGAGCAACCGGGTATAATTCCCAACGGACGTGCATTGGTTTTTTAATATAGTCTACCACTCGGTAAATTACCGAACAAAGAAATATAAGAATCGCCACATAGGCAATACCATAAACAAGAACGTACATATCGACTCTCCTTTTTAATTGTATGTATTTTCCAATAAATCTTCGACAGTTAACTGTCCAGAAGTTCCTTGGTCATTGCAATCAGTTCTTCAGGATCTATGGGCTTGTTCATAAATCCTTCCGGAATCGGAAAGCCACTGACCTTTTTAAGATAAATACGGAGGTTGTCGCCTACCGCCGTAATAATAATTACGGGGATATCTTTTAAATCCGGATCTTTTTTGTACTGGCGGTATGTCCTAACGCCTGATTGGTCCGGCATGGCGATATCAAGGGAAATCAGATCTGGTTTTTCAGCCTTTGCGATTTTAAATCCTTCGATGCCATCTTTTGCAGCTAAAGTTTCATAACCATTATCCTCAAATAGAGCGATCAGATAAGACCTGACATCCTGCTCGTCGTCAACAACCAAAATCCTTTTTTTTTTATCCATTGCTGTTGTTTTCTCCTTTCCTGAATTTATTTTTTCCATATTTCTTTTTCTTGAATTTATCGTATCGGGATGTTTTGTTGCTGACGCTGATGTCGTTTGATGGACACTGATTTCATTTTCAGCAATTTTTCGAAGCATATATGCGGCATCTCTCACTCTTCCGTAGACAACACCACATCCTGTATCATTTCTGAATCTATCGCCGCGGTCAGCAACTTCAAGCAGTTCATAACATATTTGAACCACACGATTAAGGTTGGAATTAACCATTTCTTTTTTCATTGCTTTTACCATATAACGTTGTATAAAAACTTGAACAACTATAATAGCAATATGTGTGCCACAGGCAGTGTTCTAAATAAAATTATTTAATTATTTCAAATAGATAAGCTGTATGGACAAAAAAAACGCCATCAGCGTGAATTGAAGATGATACATGATACAGAACAAAAAAATAAAGCATATAACTTTTTGTATTTATAGAAGAAATATGCATAGTCGTTTGCTTTGTGTGTCTCAAGATAGAACTTGAGAATGATTTGAGACATGAGAACAGTTTGGTTAAAAATATTAAATATATTGTACCTGTAAAATTGCAATTGTAAACAAATTATTTATTGCAAGCATATGCTGACTGGATAGCTATTTAAGGCCATAGCTGTCCAGATATCGATAAAGTGTGGAACGGCCTATCCCAAGAAGTTTTGCAGCAATTTTTTTGTTTCCTTCAGCCTGTGACAAAGCCAGAAGAACATGTTTTTTGTCTTTGGGTATGGGGCCTGGCTTAACAGATGTTTTTTTTTCATATGCCGTTATTTCAATAGGAAGGTGGTCGATTTTGATGATGCCATCCCGGCACTTAACATATGCATATTCAATAGCATTGCGAAGTTCACGGACATTTCCCGGCCATGAATATTTGACCATAAAATCCAGAACATCATTAGATGGTGTCAGAACAGGACGATGCAGTTCTCTGGCTGTAAGTTCTAAAAAATGATCAACAAGCATGGGGATGTCAAGCTTGCGATCTCTTAAGGCCGCGATTTTGATTGGCACAACACATAGGCGGTAAAACAGATCTCGACGAAATTTTTTTAGCTCCATCATCTTTTTCAGATTCTGATTGGTAGCACTTAAAATACGAACATCAACATGAACCGTCTTTTCACCGCCCACCGGTTCAAAGCTCTGCTCCTGAATGACGCGCAGCAGCTTCACCTGCATGGAGGGGGACAACTCGCTGACCTCATCAAGAAAAATAGTGCCTTTGT
>JAGVGX010000012.1 GCA_020056865.1 Desulfobacterales bacterium | reverse complement strand
TATTTTGAATATCATGGAGCACGGTTTCGATCATTGTTTTGATTTCTTGAAGCCGTTTCTCACTCATCGCCTCAAAGCGCATGACTATGGCAGGCTGCGTATTGGAAGCGCGAACAAGCCCCCAGCCATCGTCAAATAATACCCTTACCCCATCAATATCAATTACATTGTGGCTTTTCCGGAAATGCTCTGTAACGCGTTCTACAATTTTAAATTTTATATTATCAGGGCATTCAACACGTATTTCAGGCGTAGAAAAGGTTTTAGGGACGTCATGCAAAAGCTCTGACAGCTTCTTATCGGTTCTGGAAAGTATTTCAAGAAGTCTGCATGAGGCATAAATTGCATCATCAAAGCCGAAATAGCGGTCTGCAAAGAAAATATGGCCGCTCATTTCACCGGCAAGTTCGGCTTTTTCAACTTTCATTTTTTCCTTGATCAGAGAGTGACCGGTTTTCCACATGATTGCACGACCGCCATGTTTTTCAATATCATCATACATGACTTTTGAACATTTGACTTCTGAAATAAACGTAGCCCCTGGCTTCCGAGAAAGAATTTCTCTTGCAAATAAGATGATGAGCTTGTCTCCATACACGAGTTGACCGTTTTCATCTATTACGCCGAGACGGTCTCCATCGCCATCGTAGCCAATACCGAGATCAAGATGTTTTTCCTTAACCATGGCAATCAGGTCTTTCATGTTCTTTTCTACAGTAGGATCTGCTTCATGATTAGGGAAGGTTCCATCCATATCGCAATAAAGGTCATGGACTTCACAATTCAAATGTTTCAAAATAGGCAACGCTACAACGCCTGCTGTTCCGTTGCCTGCATCAATACCTACCCTGAGGGGTCGTGAAAGAGTAATGTTGTTTTGAATAAAGTCCATGTAAGAAGGAGTAATGTCAACATGACTTAAAGCGCCTTTTCCTTGAACAAAAGATGTGCTCTCAATGATATCTGATATTTTTTTTAATTGTTCGCCATACACGGAACCCAAACCTTTGCAAACCTTAAACCCGTTATATTCTTTGGGGTTATGGCTGGCTGTAATCATCACGCCGCCGTCCATTTTTAAATTCTGTATGGAATAGTAAAGCATCGGAGAGGTACATACCCCAATATCCGTAACATCGCAACCGGTTGACAAGAGACCTTTTGTAAGATGTTCTGAATACCGTTTAGATGTTGTACGGCAGTCTTGTCCAAGTGTTAGTCGGGTACATCCTTTTTCAATAAGGTAGGTTCCTATTCCTTTCCCAAGTAAAACCACATCGGCATCGTTAAAATCCTGGTCTGCAATGCCTCTGATATCGTATTCTCTAAAAATTTCCGGGTTCATATATGTTGTCCTTTCAATGAATAATTATGACGCTTTTATAAAAACAAAAACTATGCTGGCAAAGAAAAAAGTTCAAGTTTAAAACAGATGCAATCATGCCCCTAATAATAATGCTATTCCCCCTGCAAGAAAGCAATAGGGAGAAAAAACATACATCCTGCCGTTTTTTACTAAATACATAAGCAGGCTTAACGCAAAGTAACCGACAATAAAAGAAGAACACATGCCAATTAAGGAAATGTGTACCGGGATCATATCACCTGAATGAGAGCTAAACAGATTAAGTATTTCTGCGCCACAAATTGCAGGTATCGACAAAAGAAAAGAATACCTCGCTGCTATCTGTTTGTCGAGCCCAAGCAGCAAACCGACGGCAATCGTTGACCCTGATCTTGATATGCCCGGAATAATAGCGATTCCCTGGACCAAACCTATGATGATGGCTGCTGACGCTGAAAAGTTTTCTATCCCTTTATTGTTTTGTTTTGGAATACGGGTAAGCCATAGCAGTTCCCCCGTGATTAAAAGCATAAAACCGACAAGAAGTATTGATGAAAAGAGTCTGTCCGCAATTTTATGAAAAAAAATCCCTATAATTCCTGTGGGAATAGACCCTGCAACAATAAGAAAAACCAGCTTTAACTCTTTTGACTCATTAATGGAACTTAAAGATTTGTTTTGTTTACATAATGCTGGAACTTTTTTAACCAGTGCGGTAAGCATGGCCATCAGGTCTTTTCTAAAAAAAATGATAACAACCAAAAGGGTCCCAAAATGTACACTGATATCAAAAGATACAACAGGCTCTGTAATTTTGAAAAGATGCTGAAAAATGACCAGATGCCCTGAGCTGCTTACTGGTAAAAATTCAGTAAGTCCCTGAATAATACCGAGAACAATCGCTTGAATAGGTTCCATGAATGCTTTCTTTCATCAAGAAAAAAATATTATTTATTTATGATAGTTAAAAGGTGCTCATCATGTATCATGTAATGTTGCCAAACATCTCCAGGTAATCTCCCCACGTTTTTAAGCAGATTATTCATTACCCTCTTGGAGCAATTGATCTTCTTCTATCGGTTGGCCTTCTTGATCATCCTCTTCTATCAGCTGGTCTGCTTCATCATCTTCTTCAAGCGATTGATCTTGTTCATCATCCTCTTCAAGACGTTGATCTTCCTGGAGCTGGTGTTCAGGTTGAAACTGGGGCTCAGGCTGAATCAGGTGCTCAGGTGGTTTCCCGTTTATCTGATAGTTTATATGGATAAACAGAAAGTCACCTGATTCATCGGTAACCTTATTAATGTTGGCATACCCGGGGTTTTGACTTGTTGTGACCAAACGCATATTGCTTTGGACCTTGTTATAGAGGGCTGTACCATCAATAACGTTCGTGTTTTCACGCAAGGCATTGATTAAAGCTAAAGCAAAAACGGAATGTCTCCCGTTGCTTTCCGGATCAATGACCGGTTCAAGGCTGCCTGAAGTTAACACAACG
>JAGVGX010000176.1 GCA_020056865.1 Desulfobacterales bacterium | reverse complement strand
GATGCTTATTATTAAAACAACTATGAGACCATGTTTCAAATACACTGTTTTGCTTTCACATAATATATTATGACAATATCTGATGTTTATACCCGTTACCAGGAGCCGGTAAAAGTTGGTAGAATAAGCTACATTAATGTAGCTCCCATATATTATGATTTTGATTATGGGTTAAAGCCGCCTTGGCTTGACATGTTAAGTGCGCCTCCTTCTGTTTTAAACCATATGATGTCCAACGAGCTGCTTGATATAAGTCCTGTTTCTTCTGTAGCATATGCAGAGCATTGCAGCGAATGGCTGCTGCTGCCTGATCTTTCGGTTTCATGCATGGGCAGGGTTATGAGTGTTGTGCTTGCAAGCCATCTTCCTTTTGAGATGCTCCATAATAAAAAAGTGATGTTAACGGATGACTCAGCCTCATCCGCAAAGCTCATTGAGCTTCTTTTTTCTTTAAACCATATAACACCCTTGTTTAAAAAAGGCACCATAAAAACCCCAGAAGATATAGATGAAGATGCGTCAGCTGTTTTGGTAATAGGTGATGCTGCGCTGAATATTAATTGGAGCCAGCAGTATGACTATGTCTGGGATCTTGGTTCTATGTGGAAGCAATTAAAAGACCTTCCTTTTGTTTTTTCTGTTTGGGCAGTGAGAAAGTCGTTTGCTGAGAGACGACCCGAAGTTGTTTCATCGGTGATCGAGCTTTTTCATCTTTCAAAAAAAAAAGGAACCAAAGAAATTGAACGCGTTATTGTTTCAGGCGTTGAAAAACTGGGTATAGACACAGCCGTATGCAGAAAGTATTATAAAAAATTATGCTATGATTTTGGTGAACTGCAGAAAAAAGGGCTTATGAATTTTTTTGATGATTTGTTTAAGGAGCATCTTATTTCAAAAAAAGTCCGGCTTTCTTTTTTTCAAAATGATTTGTATTCATCTCTTGACAAAAAGAGACAGGCAAGTTATTTTAAAGGTTTAATATAAAAACAAATGCGGGATGCTATTTTGTATTTACATGCCTTCTCTTTTTTCTCCATATAAAAGTCACGGAGGATTTTTTCTTGGCGGTTTTTATTTCCGAAGACAACATAGCTGACATTATTAACGCTGCTGATATTGTGGATGTGGTTTCTGAAGTGGTCGTTCTTAAAAAGGCCGGCAGAGAGCATATTGGGCTTTGCCCTTTTCATTCTGAAAAAACGCCGTCGTTTACTGTCAACCCTGAGAAAAAGGTTTTTTACTGCCATGGGTGCCATGAAGGAGGAAATGTTTTCAGCTTTATCATTAAACACAATGGTATTTCTTTTCCTGATGCTGCAAAATTACTTGCAAGACGCTATGGTATAGCGATTTCAAACAAAGCTATGCCTGAAGAACAAAAAAAACGAATCAGCAGCAGAGACAGCCTTCTTTCTGTTAACAGGGGCGCAATGGCTTTTTTCAACAAAGCAATGCATAGTCATCCTAACGGTAAGAAAGCAATCCAATATTTGCATAACCGCGGCATTCAATCTGAAACCACGAACAACTTTAGCCTTGGTTACGCTCTTGATGGATGGAATCATCTTGTTACCTATTTTTCGCGGAAAAAAATATCACTTGATATGGTTGAAAAAGCCGGCTTGATTGTGAATAGAAAAGAGCGGTTTTATGATCGTTTCAGGAATCGTATAATATTTCCTATAATTGATGGGAATAATGATATCATCGGTTTTGGTGGACGGGTTTTGGATGATTCCATGCCGAAATACCTTAATTCTCCTGAAACACCTTTATACAACAAAAGCAGGTCGCTGTTTGGAATCCACAGAGCAAGAAATGCATGCAGACAAAGCAGCGAAGTATATATTGTGGAGGGATATTTTGATCTTTTGGCACTCCACCAGCACGGCATTCAAAATTCAGTTGCAACCCTTGGAACATCTCTTACGAAAGAGCATGTTCGGATTCTTAAGGGTATTGTTGGCGAAACAGGCAAAATAGTTCTTGTGTATGATTCTGATGTGGCTGGGATTGCAGCTGCAAATCGATCTATAGACATTTTTAATAATGAATATGTGGAGGCTAAAATTCTTGTTTTGCCATCCGGTCATGACCCGGATTCATATCTGTTTGAGTTTGGGGAAAAGGCGTTTGCAGATGCTGCTAAAAAAGCATTAACGCCCATACGTTTTTTAACACAAATGGCAATCAGCAGATATGGGTTGACTACTGAAGGGAAAATTAAAATTTTTTCAGATATTCAGGAAAAATTAGCATCCGTAGAAGATTCTGTAAAGCGATCTTTGTATATTAAGGAGTTTTCCGAGTATATCAACATTGATGAGTCAGCTGTTTTAGAAAAGGTCAGAGAAATTGCATCCAAACATGGGGTCCAAAACAACCTCAAACGCACGCAAGGCCGGTTTGATTCTCTAACGCTAAAAAATCAGGAAACGAAAGGGAAAAGTGAGTGTGTTGCTTATGATAAAGGCACAATCGTTGAGCGCCATATAATCTCATTGATGCTCCAATACCCGAAGATACTTCCAAAGATAAGAAAGCACGGGGTACTGGCATATTTTAACAATAAAGCACTTGAGTCTATTGGACAAACGATTGTCAAACATATGGATAAGCCAGGAGCGCAGATTTCTGAGTTGATCAATTTAGTTGACAATAATGATCAAAAGAATCTAGTCGCTTTTTTGTCGGTTACTAATGAAAGCTTCAATATTAAAGCTGTAGATAAACTGATTCAACGATTTATTGAAAATAGAAAAAACCGTTCAGAAAATTCTCTGCCGAATTTGATAAAAGTAGCGGAAGAAAGCAAAGATGACGCTTTTGTTTTACAATTGTTAGAAGAAGCCAATCTTCGTTTAAAAACATTAAAAGATGATCAGGCAATGATCAAGAAAAATATGAATTAATATTTAGAGTTCTGGGAGACAACTCTATGGCAAAAAAAACGGGTACACATCCAAGTGGCACCAAAAAAATTAATAAAAAGGCTATAGCTGATCAGACTTCCTCTGAAGAGGGCGCTGAAAAGATAACCAAGAAGGTGTTGGAAAATTTAATTACTACAGGAAAAAGCAAGGGATATTTAACGATTAATGAAATTAACGATATCATTCCGGAAAAAATGATTTCGTCCCAACATATGGATGATGCATTCATGATGATTTTAGAAAATGATATTGATATTCTTGATGAAGATAAAGATTTATCAAAGATTCATAAAAAAAAAGAACCAGAAAATAAACTTAATATTGATACCGAGTTTGGAGCTGTAACCGATCCTGTCAAAATGTATCTTCGTGAAATGGGCATTGTTACCCTTTTAAGCAGAGAAGGTGAAGTTGAAATAGCTATGAAAATAGAGGCAGGTGAACAGAAAGTGCTGAGAGCACTTCTCGATACGACGATTTGTGTAGATTATCTTATTGATATCGGGGAAAAACTTGAGAAAGAATCTCTTCGCTCAAAATATGTATTAAAGGATGTCGATGAAGGAGATATGGGTGTTGACGAATCTTTTCAGATTGAAGGTTTTTTAAATGCCATACATTCAATTAAAAAAATACATGAGGAAAATAGTCAGTTCAGAGAAAAAATATTTTTACCTTCACCTCAACTTGAGCATGATGAAAAAATTCGGTTTGAAAAATTAATAGCAAGCAGGAACAATAAAATTTTTAAGCTCCTTAAACAATGGCGTTTTGAAAGCAGTGTTGTAGACAAAATAGAAGAAAAAATACACAAACATTATTCCTGGGCTGCTTCCATGCAGAATAAAATGATAGCCGAATCGGAAAAGATTAATATTCCGGTTGAGGAACTTCCGAGCATATTAAAAACAAAAAAAATGTTTGTTAAACATGTTAAAGATCGATGCAGCCTTACGGTTAAAGAGATACAAGACATATATGGTAAACTGAAAAAAACGCAAACGGCTATTGATGAACGGGTCTTGTCTTTGAAGATTGATTTTAAGATGTTAAAAAAAATTATGTCACATGTTGACGAAGGCCGTCTATCAGCTAAACTTGCCAAGAGTGAGTTAACAAGAGCAAACTTGCGGCTGGTTGTAAGCATTGCAAAAAAATATACAAATAGAGGCTTGCAGTTTCTTGATTTGGTTCAGGAAGGCAACATTGGTCTTATGAAAGCGGTTGACAAGTTTGAATATCGCCGTGGCTATAAATTTTCTACTTACGCAACGTGGTGGATAAGACAGTCGATTACCAGGGCCATTGCCGATCAGGCAAGAACGATAAGGATTCCGGTACATATGATTGAAACAATCAATAAACTCATCCGTACCTCAAGGCATCTGGTGCAGGAATTGGGCCGAGAGCCTTTACCGGAAGAGATCGCTGAAAAAATGGAAATTTCAACAGAAAAAGTACGTAAGGTGTTGAAAATTGCAAGAGAGCCGATATCTCTTGAAACACCTATTGGTGAAGAAGAAGACAGTCATCTTGGTGATTTTATTGAAGATAAAAAGTTTATGCTTCCTTCTGACGCAGCTGTAAATCTTAATCTTGCTGAACAGACAAGAAAAGTTCTTGCAACATTAACCCCTCGTGAAGAAAAGGTATTACGTATGCGATTCGGTATTGGTGAAAAAGCGGATCATACTCTTGAAGAGGTTGGCCAGGACTTTTCAGTAACGCGTGAAAGAATCAGGCAGATTGAAGCCAAAGCTTTAAGGAAATTAAGACATCCTACAAGAAGCCTTAAATTAAAAAGTTTTATTGACAGATAGTATCAATCAAACACTTGACAAGGTTATTTTGCAAGGTTTATAAACCATGTGTCACTATTTTTATCTGGGCCTATAGCTCAGCTGGAAGAGCCACCGGCTCATAACCGGTAGGTCCCTGGTTCGATCCCAGGTGGGCCCATCAAATAAGGTTACACTATGACTGAATGTTGTCGTAACAATACGTTTCAAGGCGTGATTGCAATCTATCAACCACGCCTTTTTTATTCAACTGTTTTGCCATGCAAGCAACAGTAGCTGATATTATCCATGCGATGGAAGGCATAGCTCCTTCACGGTTAGCTGAAAAATGGGATAATTCGGGACTGCAGATTGGGCAAAAAAACCGGCCTGTAAAAAAAATTCTTATCGCCCTTGACCCGCTTTTCGAAGTAGTACATTATGCATGCAGCAATGATTTTGATCTTTTAATTACACACCATCCGCTTATTTTTACTCCTTTAACATCGATCAATCTTTCCGATCCGGTTGGATCAATAATAAACAAGGCCATTTTACATAAGCTTAGTGTGTTTGCGGCACACACCAATCTTGATAGTGTAAAAGGAGGTTTGAATGATGTCCTTGCCAACAAAATAGGGTTATATAATTTAAAGGTGCTGGGCAATATTATTGATCAGGAAAGATGCAAACTGGTTATATATGTGCCGGTTGAATATGAAGATATTG
>JAGVGX010000234.1 GCA_020056865.1 Desulfobacterales bacterium | reverse complement strand
CAGACGCATTTATCAGGCGATTAAGAACAAGGAAAAGGTGTTGGTTTTTGGAGATTATGATGTTGACGGGATCACCGCCACAGCCCTTTTATTTGAATTTTTTCAATATGCAGGCGTTGATATATCTTATTATATTCCTCATCGAATCGAAGAAGGATACGGCCTTAAAGTTAACCATATTGAAGAACCTGCACGATCTAACGATATATCGCTTATTATAACGGTAGACTGCGGGTCGAGCAGCCATGAGGCTGTTAAAAAAGCTAAAGATGCAGGAATCGATGTAATTATTACAGATCATCACCGTATTTCAGAACCTTTGCCTGAAGCGTTAGCGATTGTTAATCCTACGAGGAAAGATTGCAACTCGGGTCTCGATTATCTTGCCGGCGTAGGTGTTGCGTTTTATCTTCTCATATATTTGAGAAAATATATGCGTGACAACGGATTTTGGCAGGCCGCACCCGAGCCTAATTTGAAAACCATGTGTGATCTTGTTGCCATGGGTACCGTAGCCGATATGGTTCCTGTTATAGAGGAGAACCGAATACTTGTTAAAGCAGGCCTTGAAATTCTCAATGCCAATCCACGTCCTGGAATCAAGGCGATCATGGCGTTGTTCGGGAACAAAGCGTCTGTAATAGATGCTGAGGATATAGCATTTAAGCTTGCTCCAAGATTAAATGCTGCTGGAAGAATAGATCATGCAACAAGAGCCTTGGATCTGTTATTATCTAAAGATGTTCATAAGGCAAATAAAAATGCTGCTTTTCTTGAAAAGTTAAACACCCAGAGAAAGGAGATTGAAACCCGAATTGTTAAGGAAATAGAGCAGCATATAAAAGAATATCCTGACATACTTGACAGAAAAACGCTTGTTCTTACCGATCATTTTTCGGTTGAGGGTTGGCATGAGGGTGTGTTAGGCATCGTGGCGTCGTATTTTGTGAACAAATATTATCGGCCTTCAATTTTTATTGCAGTGAAAAATGGTACAGGGAAAGGGTCAGGAAGGAGCCCTTCGGAAATTAATCTGTATGATTTGCTTTTTTCGTGTGCTTCATGTCTCAAAAGCTTTGGGGGACATTCCGTAGCTGCAGGTGTAACACTGGATGCCGGGCAGATAGACAATTTTAGAAAACACATTGAAAATGAAGTTAACAAAGCGTGTGTGCCGGAAGATCTTACTCCTGTGGTTTTAATAGACGCTGTACTGGATTTTGATAATATTTCAGATCAGTTGATCAGTGAATTAGAACAGTTAATGCCTTTTGGGATAGCCAATAGAGAGCCTGTCTTTATGGCTGGAAAAATTCGTGTTTTTTCATCTAAAATTGTTGGCGAAAACCACAGACAAATGTTACTTCAACAGGAAGACTCTAAACAAAACAGGCTGTTTAATGCTATAAATTTTAATATTGATACACGGGTGCCTTTTAATGATAAATTTGAAAAAATGGCATTTCGGCTGCGCTGGAATCGATGGAACGGATCAAAGACAGTTCAGCTCGTTGTGGAAGAAACCTAAAATTTTGCTTGCAATCTGAGGCAGTGGAAGTTTATTATTGTAAAAACACAAACGCGTATACAACGTATGCGTTTAAGCAACTTTGAACCAATAATTTTTTTAAGGCGATATGAAATGGGTAAGGCATTCAGACCAAGCAATCGTGAATCGAGTTTGTTGTCAAAAATAGAATCTTCAAAAGAGCATGAAAGAAGACGAGCAATATCAGGGATTAGAGACTGTATAGAGCCTCTTGCAAATGCCATATCAATGAAACTGATAGAAAACAAACTCGTTGAAACAACCAATAAGAACAGCATGGAAGAGCAGATCAGAAAGTGTCTTGAAAAGCTGGGCAGATCTGACGATTTTGAAATAGATTATCAAATTGCCATGTTAAGAAACCTTGTTAATCAACCCAATGTGGTAAGTTTGTATATTACCTCGTTTGTTATTGAACAGTTGATAAAACATAAGGATATTATAGATGTTTTTGGTTCAGATGAAGAAATATATATCAGCATAAACCGGCAGGTTGAAAAATATGTGCCACAATAATGCCTTCTTCCTTTTGTTCAAGGTTAATAAATGGGCCTTTTGAAGATCCGGGGCTTTTTATTTCATTTCATTTTGAAAAAAGAGCCATCCTGTTTGATATAGGCGACATTTATTCTGTTTCTGCTAAAGATATTTTAAAAACGAGCCATGTTTTTGTTTCCCATACACATATGGATCATTTTAGTGGCTTTGACAGGCTTCTGCGGTTTTTTTTGGGGAGGGAAAAAGAACTTTTTCTCTATGGCCCTGAAGGATTTTTAAAAAATATTGAGGGGAAACTTGCCGGGTATGCATGGAATCTTGTAGACCAATATAAAACCGGCCTTGTTTTGCATGCAACAGAAGTTTGTCATGATACGCTTGTTACAAAACAATACACGTGCACAAGCAGATTTGAGCCTGAACCGGAAATATGCAGACGCCCATTTAACGGCGTATTGTTACAAGAACCCGGTTTAATGGTTTCTTCTACAATCCTTGATCATAAAATTTCCTGTCTGGGTTTTTCAATTCAATCCTCTTTTCAAGTTAATATAATTAAGGAGCAGTTAGATGCGCTTGGCCTTGAAACAGGGCCGTGGCTTCAATCATTCAAACATGCGCTGCTAAATCTCTGCGATCCTGACACAGAGTTTGAAGTTAGATACGGAGAAAAAAGTAATAAAACAAAGACATTTGTTTTAAAAGACCTGGCAAATAAAATTGCAAAAATAACATCCGGTCAGAAGGTTGCATATATTGCAGATGCAGCATATAGCGCTTCTAATATCGAAAAAATGGTTGAGCTGGCTAAAAATGCCGACCACCTGTTTATTGAAGCGGTTTTTCTTGAAAAGCACAAAGATATTGCTGAAAAAAAATATCATTTAACAGCGAGACAGGCCGGTAAGATAGCCGGCCTTGCAAAGGCTAAAAAACTTAGCCTTTTTCATTTTTCACCAAGGTACCACGGAAAAGAGCTTCTTTTGCAAAATGAAGCAAAAGAAGCGTATCATTCAAGTATGACGGCTTCGTAAAAAGTTTTATTTTATAACATACTGAAATAATTTAAAATATATAAATATTTCTCTTGACTTTTACTTTTTCTGTTGATATAAATAATCAACAGTTTCAAAAGGTTAAGAGGAATATCATGATACATATGCAACATCCGAATCAGCTTTACATTTTTGATCCATGGCGTACGATTTCTCCCAAAAGACGGCTAATGCTCGATGCCGGATGGCCAGAATTGTTTCGTGAACATATTCTGCCTTCTATCCCCGTTGAACAAGTTACAAAGTTTTTCGACAGGTACATGGGCCGTCCGTCCAAAGAATTTTATTCGATGCTGGGAGCACTTATTCTGCAACAGGTGTCATCATGCCGTTGTTGGGCGTCTTGTCCTGGGTCTATCGCTTTTTTTGTTTGCGACTCTGTCTTTCCACATTCCCCTGGGCAGTAATTTCCGCATCTGCTCAACAATGGCAACTTTCTCTTCCCATGACAATGCCGCAAGGGTCTGTCTGCGCTGCGCTTTTGCGGAAAGAATGCCAGAAATGTCAGGATAAGATGATTTCATGTGCCGTTCCTTATCAATCAACCTCATTCAAAAACCGTTTTCGAAAAGCCTTCCAATTTCCTTTCAAACCGTGACGCCTCACGATATCTTCCAGAACTTCCAGGTCCAGTGCATCGGATTCAAAGAATTGAATCAAACGCGCGTGGTCTTTCGGGCGACCTGTTTCCAGCATAATTGCCGCCAGATATTCTGCACTCAGTACGCGGGTAGGTGTTTCCCCAAATTTAACCTCAATCGCTTGCGCTAATGCTTCTTCAGTCAACTGGTTGTAAACAGGAAGAAACTGCACGGGCCAACCTTCGATGACAATGCATTCTCCTTGAGGCGTATAGCCACGTTGTGTGAGATAGGAATATATGGGCGAGATGGAAGCCAGTCCCGATGGGGAGATCGGGAGCATTACAAAGATGTCCAAATCATAGGTCTGGATGGGTTCAATGAATCGAGTGGCAGCTATTGCTCCGCCAATGGCGTATGGCCCGATGAGCCCTTCTTGTTCCAGTTTGTTGATGACAGCTAATGTATTTTCCATAGCAAAACCGAAATTCCCTTACTGTGGACTGTAATATGTGCCATAGTAGTAGTCAAGATTCTGCCCAACGCCGATCTAACCGGCGCGCAGTTTTTTCGCGCGTCCGGTTGAGTGTTTGGTTAGGCGCTGTGTTGATTTTGTGATTTCCAGGAGTGATTTCAGTGCCTCATTCACGGCAGCCGAACTGGTAAACACTTTGGCTACTTCTGGCTCGAGGACTGCCACATTAGCTCCTTCCTCTATAAGTCGCTTAACATACTTACCTCGAACGGCCTTTGAATAATCGAACTCATATTCAGGGCGTAATTCTTCTATAATTTTAGTTTTCATGTCTTTTCCTTTCCGAAATTGTGGCAGGTCGTGCGCTTATAATTCGTATCTTATCCTCTCTTTCAGTATGCGAAACAACGAGCAGATGGCCTTGTGGTGAATAACCAACGGTAATGAACCTATCCTCTGTAATGGAGTGGTCTGGGTCATGGAACGTCGCCGATAAAGGATCATAAAACACGGTAACGGCTTCGTCAAAAGAAATGGCGTGCTTTCTGATGTTTCGTTTTTCTTTTTCTCCATCCCACTCGAATTTCATAATGTCACTCAATACAAATGATTGACCTAAGAATAATGATCTTCGGCTGAATATAGCTCATCTGGCCGGATCACTCAATCTGCAATTTGGATTACGAGACAGATGTTCAAAGTGGGCGCAAGCGCCGCTACCCGCACGATGGGGCCGGACAGACGCGCCGCACTCTGGACACCGAAAGTCGGGGTAATCAAGCCCGCGACTCCTCGCGTTGTCACGCATTTCTATTGCGTCGTCCACTAACCATACGGGTTCCAATGTTGCATATCGTTGATCTGGCCATTATTATCATCCCCTCCTCGCCCAACGCCCGGCATAAGGCGCGGCGGCTTTTTGCCGTCGCTCTTAATGCCGTTGTTCGCGGCTTCTATCTTATTTGCCAACCAATCTTGACAATAGAATATCTTCAACATTCCGCCGTGAATCGATTACAGATAAAACATATATTTTTCGCTCATCGAT
>JAGVGX010000227.1 GCA_020056865.1 Desulfobacterales bacterium | reverse complement strand
TGAGGTTCTTCATGACACGCGGGGGCCACAGATCGTACTGTCAAGAACGCATCCCAATTTTCTTATCAACCTTTTTAAAACTGAAGTTCCTGAAATCAGCGAAGGAATCGTTAATATTATGGGAGCAGCAAGAGAGCCCGGTATTCGAGCCAAGCTCGCAGTTTCTTCAAATGATTCGGACATAGACCCGGTTGGTGCATGCGTAGGGATGAAAGGGAGTCGCGTTCAGAATGTTGTTCAGGAACTACGGGGTGAGAAAATTGATATTATCTCCTTTCATGTTGATGCCGCAAAATATGTTTGTAATGCGCTTGCACCTGCAGAAATATTACGGGTCATTATAGATGAAGATAACAAGGCCATGGAAATTA
This sequence comes from Desulfobacterales bacterium, assembly GCA_020056865.1. The sequence goes on along the minus strand of JAGVGX010000227.1, from coordinate 6,069 downwards.
TTGTTCCGGACGAATTTTTGTCAATAGCAATAGGAAAAGGCGGCCAGAACGTCAGGCTTGCCTCCAAACTTACAGGATGGCGTCTTGATGTCAAAAGTGAGGCGAAGTACAGTGAAGCCATGAAAACCGGATATGACTCACTGATTCAACTCCCTGGCGTCGGATTAAGCCTTGCCGATTCATTATACGAGCGGGGGTTTTATTCTTCGGAAGAATTGAAAAATGCATCTGTTGAAGACTTGGTAGCCATAAAAGGGATTTCAGAAGAAAAGGCCTTGAAGCTTATTGAAGCGTCGAAACATAATAAAAAAACTTCAGACAATTCGGAAACACCTGTCAGTGAACATCTATCCGAAGATAACAATAAAAATAATAATGACATTGATCACTCATAAAAACATGTTGCCTTTGGGTTAACTCATTATTAATATTAAAAAATATACGCATAAGGGGGAGGAATGGCAAAGATCAGAGTATATGAACTTGCCAGGGATCTAAACATGACAAACAAAACGCTTATCGAAAAGATAAGCTCAATGAATATATCTGTCGCAAGCCACATGTCTTCTCTTGATGAAGAAACCATAGCAGCAATCAAGGCAAATGCTGTTGGCACAAAACTCAAATCCGTTGAGGTAACTCGCGTAAGGCCAACGGTTATCCGAAGACGGAAAAAAACCGTATCTGTAGAACCTGTCCAATTAAAAGACACAGATAAACCAGAGGTTCACATCGTTGATAAATCTGAAGAAAAAGACGCGGCAAAGACAGTTGAAGTCACACCGGACGAACCGGTTTTAGTTCATGAACAACCTGTTAAAAAAGAAAAAAAACCTGCTGTAGCATCTGAACATCCAAAAAAACAAAGAAAAAAAACAGCAAAAGATTCCCCCGCAAAAATTATAAAACTGCCCGATGCACCTGATATAAAAATACCTGCCGAGGAAATAACTCCGCTGGAAATAATCGAAAACAGGGTAGAGGAAACTTCTGAAGTAGAACCAAGCACTCCGACAACAACGGAGAAAAAAGAACCAACCGCTGAAAGTGAAGAAGCTTCAAAGAAAAAGAAAAAGAAAAAACTGTCCGACAAGGTAGATGAGCCTGAAAAAGATATTAAATGGAGTAAAAAAAGAATTTCATTCAAACGGAAAGAGGTTGTTGAAGGAAACGATCTTTATTCAAAGGCAAAGCGCAGCAAAAAATGGGCAGGTAAAGGAAAAAAACAGACAACAGGCCAAAAAACCTTAATAACAACCCCCAGAGCTATTAAACGAAGGGTCAAAATTGATGAAAGCATTCTGCTTTCCGACCTTGCACGGCGAATGGGAATAAAAGCCAATGAAATCATCGCAAAGATGATGGGCCTGGGAGTCATGGTAACCGTCAACCAGACAATAGATTTTGATACGGCTGCAATTGTGGCTTCAGAATTTGATTATGAATTGGAAAAAGCATCCTTTGAGGAAGAATCCTTATTAAACATTTCAGATGATCATTCGACCGGGAATCTCGTGGAAAGGCCTCCGGTAGTAACAATTATGGGGCATGTTGACCATGGGAAAACCTCCCTGCTTGATGTCATACGAAAAACCCGCGTAACGGATATCGAAGCAGGCGGAATAACACAGCATATAGGTGCATACCATGTCATTACAGAAAAAGGCCAGATCGTCTTTTTGGATACCCCCGGCCATGAAGCTTTTACATCCATGCGTTCAAGAGGTGCCAGTATCACCGATTTAGTCATCCTGGTTGTAGCAGCAGACGATGGTGTTATGCCCCAAACCGTTGAAGCTATCAATCACGCAAAGGCTGCAAAGGTACCTATTGTGGTTGCCGTAAACAAAATTGACAAACCGAATGCAGACCCTGAAAGGGTTAAGCGTGAGCTTTCTGAAAAAGGGCTTGTTTCTGAAGACTGGGGTGGAGATACCATGTTCGTCAATGTCTCAGCCAAAAAAAACCAGGGCATTGATGATCTTTTAGACATTTTGATTCTTCAGTCGGAAATGCTTGAATTGAAAGCAGACCCAGAACGGCTATCCACCGGCTACGTCATTGAAGCAAGAATCGATCCAGGGAGAGGTCCTGTAGCAACTGTTCTGGTTCAGCAAGGCACCCTTCATGTTGGCGAACCTGTGGTATGCGGCATACAGTATGGAAAAATCCGTACAATGATTAATGACAAAGGGGTTCAGGTTCAAAAAGCCGGCCCTTCAATACCTGTTGAGATAACCGGCCTGTCTGGTGTTCCCCAAGCCGGCGATCACATGGTCGCTCTTTCAGATGAAAAAGATGCAAAACAGGTGAGTATCCACAGGATACAGAAAAAACGTTCCTTAGAACTCGCCAAAGCCAGCAACATAAGCCTTGATAAGTTATATGAAAAAATGCTGGAAGGTAAAATCAGCAATATGAACCTTATCATCAAAGCCGATGTCCAGGGTTCTATTGAAGCAATCAGTGAGTCTTTAACCAAACTTACCAATAAAGAAGTAAAAATAAATGTGATTCACTCAGCCACCGGAACCGTAACTGAATCGGATGTGTCTTTGGCCGCTGTTTCCGATGCAATCATTGTTGGCTTTAATGTTCGGCCTTCAATGAAAGTACAGGCCTTAGCCTCAGATGAAAACGTAGACATGAGGTTTTACAATATCATTTATAGTCTCATTGAAGATATAAAAGGGTCTATTTCGGGCATGATGGCCTCTACGTTTAAAGAGCATGTTTTGGGAAGGGCTGAAGTTAGAGAAGTTTTTCACATCCCGAAACTCGGCGCTATCGCAGGGTGTTATGTTACTGATGGAAAAATCGAACGGGGGGGGCTTGTTCGTCTTCTCAGAGAGGGCATCATAACATATGAAGGAAATATTTCATCTCTAAGACGCTTTAAAGATGATGCCAAAGAGGTTCAAAATGGCTTTGAATGCGGTATAGGCATTGAAAAATATAATGATATTAAAACAGGCGATGTCATCGAGTGCTACTATATGGAGGAAATAAAAACCCAATTATAGCTCCTTATATGTGTATGGTTAATATCTTAACTTTTTGACTTAGCACAAACATTTGATTTTACAAATAATATTGGATTTGCAGACAATTCGTTTTAGAGTTTGCGGTTCACAGTTGCCGGTTAAAAACTATAACTGGTAACCGACAACCGTAAACCAATAACTGATCAACCACAGAAAGAACAGACAATTCAAACAAATATAAGTTAGAAAGTTGAGCTAATATATTAAATTAGCAAGCATGCTCATCATACATCATGATTATCGGGACAGGAATACTTACATTCAGGATTCATGGCTGCCGGAGCCTGAAAGAAAAAAGAAGCGTCGTTAAGGCCATTGTCAGCAGGATCCATAACAATTTTAATATTTCCATCGCAGAAGTGGGCGATAACGACATGCATCAACAAGCAAAAATCGGTTTTGCGCTGGTTGGCAACAACCAGAAAGTAATAAACTCAAAGATTGATAAAATATTAAACCTGGCAGACAATATCAACGCAGCTGAATTTGTCGATAGTCAAATGGAAGTTATCATCTTATGAAACCTTTTTCACGCGCTGACAGGGTAAGTGTAAAAATTCGTCAGGTTATGTCGGAGATTCTGCATAGGGACATACAAGATCCACGTATAAATATGGCCACAATAACAAAAATAGATCTGTCCCATGATTTAAGACATGCCCGCGCATATTTTGTATTGTCCGGGAAGGACACAAACATTAAAGACGCAATAAACGGGTTTAAAAGCGCACACGGATATATCAAAAAAACTCTCGCCAGACAACTTGAACTGCGATATATGCCTGAAATAACATTTTGTTACGATGATTCCTTTGACTACGGATCAAAAATTGACAATGTCCTCAATTTAGTTAAAACATATGACAAACCAGATAATACAACATCTTAAGAAAAGCAAACGTGTTTTTCTTGCATCACACATTCATCCGGACGGAGATGCAATAGGATCAACCCTTGCCTTGGGACTTTCCCTTAAGGCTCTGGGAAAAGAAGTTACGCTCTATAATGAAAGCCTGATTTCAGCTGTTTATCGTTTTATCCCTTCTGTTAAATGGGTTGTTAACCATGTTACAGATATCAGCGCATATGATTGTGCAGTAATTATAGATTGCGGGAATATAGAACGAATCGGTGTCATTGCTGAGAATGTAAAACAGGTACCGGTTGTTATTAACATTGATCACCACATAACCAATACAGGTTTTGGCAATTTTCAACTCGTGGATACAACCGCATGCGCCAGCGCTGAAATTGTATATGGTCTTATCAAAAAAATGGCAATTCCTCTTAACAAAGATATAGCTACTGCCCTGTACACTGCCATACTTACTGACACGGGATCTTTTCGCTTTTCAAATACAAACAAGGCGGCCTTTGGCATATGCGAAAAAATGGTGGGACTGGGTGTTGATCCATATGATGTTTCTCAGCATGTTTATGGGACATACTCTCTTGGGAGAATCAAACTGTTAAATCTGGCACTTGACTCCATTGAGATTTCAAAAAATGGAAAGCTGTCTATGATGTCTCTTACCCAAAGCATGCTCGAAGAGACAGGCACCCAACTTGAAGACGGAAACGACCTTATCAATTATGGAAGGATTATAGAGGATGTAAAGCTTGCTGTTCTGATACAGGAGCAGAAAAAAGATAAGGATAGGCCGCTATTTCACGTCAGCCTTCGATCCGACGGCAGTGTCAATGTTGCCGATATTGCTTCTTCCTTTGGTGGAGGCGGTCATTGTTGTGCCGCTGGATTTGATGTTAACGCAAAGCTTTCAGATATAAAGGCTGAAATTTCCATTATAGCTGAAACACTTTAATTATTTATGAGTTGTGAATCAAGCGGTATTATTGTAATTGATAAGCCTGAAAGCATGTCCTCAGCCGGGGTTGTCGCTGCGGTTAAAAAACGATTACAGGCAAAAAAAGTCGGGCATGCCGGCACGCTTGACCCGTTTGCAACCGGCGTTCTTGTTTGCTGCATTAACAAGGCGACAAGACTTGCTGATTTCTTTTTAAAGGGTAACAAAAAATATGAAGCTGTTTTACATCTTGGCATTGAAACAGACACACAGGACGCAACAGGAAATATTACTGCAACAGGGGAAATAGATCATATTTTAGAGTACCATATTACATCCGTTATTCAACAGTTTCAAGGTGAAATAAAACAACGGCCTCCTGCTTATTCAGCTTTAAAGCATAAAGGCGTACCCCTTTACAAATACGCTCGTAAAGGACAACCGATTTTTAAGCCTGAAAGGGATACATTTATCTCATATATTAACATCATGGATATACATCTGCCTGAGATACATTTTGAGGTTTCCTGCAAATCCGGGACATATGTACGAACGCTTGGTGCTGATATTGGCAGAGCACTTGGATGTGGCGGGCATCTTAAAAAACTCAGAAGGATTGAAAGCTCCGGTTTTTCGATAAAAGATGCGGTTAATTTCTCAGAAATTGACAAAATATCTGCTGATCCACCGGATGATCTGTTATGTAAACTTGTCAGCATGACTGATGCGCTGCCGAACTTGCCTGAATTTATAGCAAGTGATATGCTGGCCACGAAAATCATGCATGGCCAAAAAATAACGGAAAAAGATATTGCTCTTCCAAATATAAACGATGGGGGGGCTTTTATAAAAATATTAGATACCAGCCATAACCTGATTGCTATTGTTCAATTTAACAAAGAAGAGAGCAGTTACACATATTTCTGTGTTCTATCGAATTAATTATTGTTTGATTTATACAAACAATATGTTTTATGATTAATCAACAGAAATAAAATATATTATTCAATATTTAAGGAGGAAAAAAAGAAAGTGGTTCTGACATCAGAAAATAAAAAGGAGTTGATTGATCAATATAGACAACACGAAACCGATACGGGTTCACCGGAAGTGCAAATTGGACTTCTGACACACCGTATATCTTATCTCACAGAACACCTGAAGATACACAAAAAAGACCATCATTCCCGGAGAGGCTTGCTTATGTTGGTTGGAAAACG
>JAGVGX010000197.1 GCA_020056865.1 Desulfobacterales bacterium | reverse complement strand
TTTCACCGTTTATTATTCGCTTTATGGCTCCGGGGTTTGCCGCATCACCTGAAAAACTTTCCATAACCATCCATTTGGCAAGAATGATGTTCCCTTATATTTTTTTTATAGGCATGGTTGCGCTTTCCATGGGTATTTTGAATGTTCTTGGGCATTTTACAGCACCGGCGCTTGCACCTGTCGTGCTTAATGTGGCAATGATCTGTTCGGTTTTTGTTATTTCGCCTTATATGTCTGATCCTGTTACAGGCCTTGCCATAGGTGTTTTGGTGGGCGGTTTTTTTCAGCTTGCGATGCAGCTTCCTTTTCTTGCCAGAAAGGGGTTTTATTTTTGGCATAAAACCAAACTTTACCATCCTGGGCTTAAAAAAATAGGGCGCTTGATGCTGCCTTCCATATTCGGCGCTGCTGCATATCAGATTAATATTCTCATAAGCACGTTGCTGGCATCTTTACTTAAAGAAGGAAGTGTATCCTATCTTTATTATGCTGACCGTCTTGTACAGTTTCCGTTAGGCATTTTTGCTGTAGCAACGGCAACAGCAGTGCTTCCATCGCTTTCACGACAGGCATCGGCAAGGGATTTTGATTCTTTTAGAAACACATTTTCTCTTGCATTACGGCTTGTTTTGTTTATGACGATTCCATCAATGGCAGGTCTGTTTGTATTAAGAGAACCGATCATAGGCCTTTTATTTGAAAGGGGTGCTTTTGATGCACAGGCAACACGATTGACTGCCTTTGCGCTTCTATATTATACGTCAGGGTTGTGGGCATTTGCAGCGGTGAAGATTGTTGTCTCTACATTTTATGCGCTTCAGGATACGTTAACGCCGGTTAAGATTGCGGCCGTTTCGGTTGCGGCGAACCTGCTGCTTGGTATTATTTTAATGGGCCCGCTGGGTCATGGAGGGCTGGCGTTATCAACCTCTCTGGCTTCTGTTTTGAATTTGACGCTTCTTGTTTGGGTGTTAAGAAAACGTTTGGGACCTTTAAAATGGCGAAACATTTTTTCATCTGCCTGCAAAACAGTGGTGTGCTCTGCAATCATGGGTGGATGTGTATGGGGGATTGCAGCATATGCGGGTATTGATGAGAAAAGCACATTCTTGATGCTTTTAGGTAAAATTTCAGGATGTTTAACAGCAGGCACTGTTATTTATGTGGCGTTGTCTTTTTTTATGAAAAGTTCAGAATTAGATACCGTTATGAAAACACTAAAAAAGAGCATTATAACAAATGAGCAATAAACTTAAATTTTTTTTATACACAGCAGCAACGATGATGTTGGTTATGCTTATCCATGTTTTTTTTGGGGCAAGCGGATTTTTAGATTTGAAGGCTCTTGAGAAGGAAAAAGATGTTCTGATAGAAAAAAACAAAAGCATAGATGAGGAAAATTTGTCTTTTTATCGTGAAATTGACCGGTTAAAAAACGATTACAAATATATTGAAAATATAGCGCGAAAGGAACTCGGCTTTATTGGCAAAGATGAAGTGGTTATCATGACCGGCGTTGAAAATTTAAAGCAAGATAAGTCGCCGTGAGCCTTATAGGAAAAAAAATGATCTCGGCGGTGGTAGCAAACAAAGCAGGAGACATTTTTGATCTTCCCGGATATGCTGCCGTTGGAATGGCAGGTTCGTCTTTTGTTCCCTTGCCTGTTGAAGAAACCATTGATATTCCTTTTGGCAGTGAACTGATGATGCTCCCTGACAGAAAGCCGGTTCTTTTTAATATCGATAAAGGTGTAATAGAAACCCTTGATGAGCATCCTTATTTGCCTGGTGAACCGGTTTTTCCTGTTGCAGCGTTTAATTCTCCTGGTTATGTAATTTCTTATAACAGCGCTTATGTGGAAAACAAAAATGCTGGGTATCTTCCTCTTTTTTCATATGGTGCTACAGGATGGTTTAATGGACAATTCAGATCGTCCGTTATTCTTGTTGACAGCGAAAACCGCCAGGACTTAAGGTTGATGAGGCCAGAGGATGTGATTGCAGGTGTTGAGCGTGTAAGAAAAAAGATGCCGGAGAACCGCTTGTTTAAGCATCTTGAAAAATGTGCAACCATATACGGATGTCCGGCAGGGAAAAATTTTTTTTTAGGGCGTTATGAGGCGCCTTTGCCAGTTTCCAGGCATTGTAATGCAAAATGTTTGGGCTGTCTTTCTTTGCAGCAAGAAAGCACAATTTCACACTGTCAAGATCGGATATCCTTTACGCCCAGGCCGGAAGAAGTTGCAGAAATTGCTCTTGAACATATTGGCAGGGCAGAAAAACCGGTTGTCAGTTTTGGTCAGGGTTGCGAGGGCGATCCTTTACTTGCCGCAGATGTTATTGAATCTGCCATACGGATGATTCGTTTAAAAACAGACAAAGGAACGATTAATATAAATACAAACGGTAGCCTCCCCTCTGTTCTTAAAAGGCTGATGGATGCTGGCCTTGATAGTATGCGTATAAGCATGAACAGTGTTAGAAAAACGTTCTATCATGCTTATTTCAGGCCGCAGGGTTACAGCTTTTTGGATGTAAAAAAAAGTATAAATCTGGCTTTTAGCAGGGGAAAATTTGTTTCAATAAATTACTTAAACTGTCCTGGCTTTACAGATTCTCCTGAAGAATCCGATGCGTTTATTAATTTTTTAAAGCGTTATCCCGTTCATTTTATTCAATGGCGCAACCTGAATTTTGATCCGGTTAAATACATAAAGCTTATGTTCGGTATCCAAAGGCACGGCAAGCCAATAGGAATGAACCACGTTTTAGAAAGAATTAAAAGCGCTTTCCCACAAATACGGTACGGGTATTTCAATCCCCCCAAAGAATCCTTTCATGAATAAATCTGATCGTAAAATTTTCGGCACGCTTTTTTTTTCAATATTTGCCGCAGTGACAGGCGTGGGCATCGTTGTCCCGCTATTGCCTGTTTATGCCCATGACTTAGGTGCCAGCGGGTTTTACATCGCTTGCATATTCGGGGCATTTTCATTATCAAGGACAATTTTTTTGCCCTATTTTGGTAGACTTTCAGATAAAAAAGGACGAAAGATGCTTATCGTTATAGGCCTGTTGTCCTATGCAATCATATCTATAGCTTTCTTATACGCAAAAAGTATCGAAACGCTTATCGGCATTCGACTGCTTCAGGGGGTGGCTTCTGCGATGATTTTGCCGGTTACGCAAGCATATGTAGGTGATATCACACCTTCCGGCCAAGAAGGATGGGTGATGGGGCTTTTTAACATGGCGGTATTTTTCGGCCTCAGCCTTGGCCCTTTGATGGGAGGGATCATTAATGACATATTCAGCCTTAACGCAGCATTTTGGTGTATGGGGATGATGGCGTTGTCAGGGTTTTTTGCAAGTGTTATTTTTCTGCCTCCCTTGAAGTCTGAAAAAATCATTGTTCACACCAATGGCTTAACCGAGTGGACGGTGCTTCTCGGTGATATAGATATCATAGGGCTTTTTATTTTCAGATTTTCCTATGCAACATGTATTGGAATTATTTGGGGGTTTTTACCTGTTTATGCAGATGACATGATGTCGCTTTCAAGTTCGTCTATAGGATTTCTCGTGATGCTTGGCGTTGTTGTCAGTGGCCTGCTCCAGATTCCCATGGGCTACCTTGCAGACAGATTTAATAAAACGGCGTTTGTTGTTCTTGGGGGGGGGATTTCAGTTTGTGCCTTTGTTGTATATGTTCATGCGAGTGGATATTTTGATCTTTTTCTTGCCAATCTTCTTTTCGGGATAGGCGGCGGTGTGTCAATGCCTTCACTTATGGCACTGATTCTTATTAAAGGAGAAAAAAAAGAAGCAATAGGTACTGTTATGGGTATTATAACAATGGCTCACAGTTTTGGCATGGTGATAGGGGCTTTTATTGCAGGTATCATGATGGATTTTTATAAACTTAATGGGTCGTTTTTATTGGGTGCCGTCATCATGATGTTTGGGGTCGTCTTTTTCCTTTTTTGTTCATATAAAAGGTCAGACAGTGGTCCAGGCAAGAACGTTTCTTTGAAATGAATCAGGTCTGCTCAACCTGCTCAATAAGATTGATTAATGCTTTGCATTGTGTTTTTATTGTTTTCAGGGCATTTTCTTTGGTTGATGGGATATACTCCTCTGCCATGGTACTTGATTGTGTCAATTGTGCTTCATTATCTCCCTTTTCTTTCTTTATATATCCGGCTTCCAGGATATTGACAAAGTGATCGGCAATCTGGTCCGGGGTATATGGCGTTTTTTCGTATTTGTACCATTTATGTATCCAGTTGCACATTCCAATAATCCCAAACGTCATTAATTGAGGGTCGCATTTTATGAAAACCCCCTGCTGAATTCCTTCGGTTAATATGTCTTCTATGATTTGGTTGTATTTTTTCTTTCCGTCCTGTATTTTTTTATAATCTTTTTCTGAAAGCTGGATTTCTTCTGCAAAAAAAACCGCAAGCAGTGGTAATGATTTAATAATAATTTCTTTTATGTGATTTCGAATAAGCAATCTCATTTTTTTGTCAGGAGTAATATCCATTGACGTAATTTTTTTTATGTTTTTAAAAATATATTCAAGACCCTGAATAAAAATAATGGAAAGCAGGTTTTCCTTGCTGGACACATAGTGATACAAAGCTGCTTTTGTTACGCCCAGCTCTTTTGAAACATCATCAAGGGTGGTCGATTTGTAGCCTTTTTTATGGAAAAGATCTATTGAGACATCAATGATTTTCTGAAGCCTTAAACTCTTATCTAATCCTCTGAAATTATTATAATTACTCATTTTTTTTATTCATGTTCCCATGTTTGTTAATATAAAGTATGTATTTTGCCTTAGCATATGACAAATCAAAAATAACCAGTTTTGTTTTAGAAAAAACAAGATGGTTTAAAAAGAGACTCAAACTTATTTCAATATTCACAATTAGATATTGACGAAGTTTATTTTAGAAAATTCTTTCATAAATTGCACGTGCATTTTTTTTAGTCAACAATAAATTTTTGATTCAATTATATTTTTCGTTAATATACCATGCACGAAAATTAAAACTCAAACGATTATGCAACAGCTTATTGTGTTTGAATTAGAAATATAAATTGTAAAAACAAATTGTAAAACCAGGTATAAAAAAGAGGATAAAAAAATGGAAAAAATAAGGGGTGGACAAAAAAAAATTGAATTTTATTTGTCTATCTTATATATAGTATACAATATGTAAATGTAAATTTAATGAATCCTGTAAATATAATATATATAAAAGGGAGGATGAGCGAATGGGTCAGACAGAAGACGTAGAAAAAGAGGTCTTATGTGAAGAAGACTGGGAAAAGTACCTTAAGGGTTACTATGAAAAACCAAGCAGTTTTAAAACATGGTCTGGTCTTGACACCAAAGAGATTTACGGCCCGGAAGATGCGGGGGATGCCAAGAGCTACAAGGAAAAAATCGGAAACGCCGGTGAATATCCTTTTACAAGAGGTATCCATGCAAATATGTTTCGGGGGCGGTTATGGACAAAAAGAGAAGTTGTTGGCATAGGGTCGCCTGCCGACACCCATGAACGTTTGAAATATCTCGCTGAACAGGGTGGAACTGGATTAAATACCATAGCAGACGTGACCTATGAGATGGGTCTGGATGCGGATCATCCTTGGGCTGCCAATGAAGTGGGATTAACCGGTGTAAATATTACATCCATAAAAGATATGGAGGTGTTGACCAAAGATATTCCATTAGACAGGGTGAGCTGGTCGCTGATTACCGCGTCTCCTGCAGCGGCTGCAACAATGGCCCAGTATGTTGCTGTTGCTGAACAAAGGGGATTTGACTTAAAGCAGCTGCGTGGTTCCATTCAAAATGACCCGCTTCACTTCGGGTATTGCGGTTTCAAGCCAGCAGCTCCTGTAGATATGTCACTTAAGCTTGGCTGCGATGTTATGGAATACTGCACCTTGAATCTTCCAAAATGGTATTATACCACTGTAAATATGTATGATTTACGAGAACAGGGAATTACCGCAACCCAGGAAGTTGCTTTCGGTTTCGGCATTGCCATGTGTTATGTTGAAGAACTGATCAGAAGAGGGCTTGACATTGATCAGTTTGCACCAAGATTTACTTTTTATGTGGCTTGTCATATTGATCTTTTTGAAGAAGTTGCTAAAATTCGGGCTGCCAGAAGAATGTGGGCAAGATTTATGAAAGAAAAATACGGGGCAAAAGATCCTCGTTCAATGCATTTTCGTTTTGCCGTTCATACCTCAGGGTGCTCGCTGATGCCTCAGCAGCCACTGAACAATCTGATCCGTGTGGGATATCAGGCCCTGGCCGCTGTACTTGGCGGCGTTCAATCGCTTCATTGCTGCTCGTATGACGAGCCGATGTGTTTACCAACCGAGCCGTCGCACCTCCAGGCATTAAGAACACAACAGATTTTAGCTTATGAAACCGGAGTTACCAATGTTGCAGATCCTTTGGGCGGTTCATATTATGTGGAAAGCCTTACAGACAAAATTGAAAGTGAAGTTGTAAAGATTATGCAGGAAGTTGACGATATCGGCGGGATGAGAGAGGCCATCCGGACTGAATGGCTGGATCGAAAATTTGATGACGAAGGCCTGAATCGACAAAAAGAGATTGAAAATGGTGAAAAACTGATTGTGGGTGTAAATATTTTCAAGTCTGAACTGGAAAAATCTACACCTTTAGGCGTTCAGCGGGTTTCACCTGAATCCGGCAAGCAACAGATTGAGGAAGTAAAAGAATTGAAGCGTACACGGAACATGGATACGTTGATGGTTGCAATGAGACGGCTTAAAGATGATGCCAAAGCAGGCAAAAATACGCTTCCTGCAATGATAGAGGCGACAAAGGCATATGCAACTACGGCAGAGCTTGTTGGTACGGTTCGCGAAGTATATGGCCATCATTATGACCCTATGGAAATAATATCATCTCCTTTTAAATTTTAGTAATATTATATTAGGTAAAAACGAGCTGTTAATTTTATAAAGAGCAATTGTGAAAAAATTTCAGGGGGTATATTTACCATGGTAAAAGAGAAGAAAATTAAAGTAATTGTTACAAAGGTGGGTCTTGATGGTCATGACAGGGGGGCGAAGGTTGTCGTTGCCTTGCTTAAGGAGGCCGGCATGGAAGTTGTTTACCTTGGGATGTTTAATCAGGTGGAAGATATCGTTCAGGCTGTGATTGATGAGGATGCAGATGTGCTGGGTTTGAGCTACCTTTCAGGAGAGCAGCTTATTTTTACTCCAAAAATTGTTGAACAGATGAAGGCAAACGGCTTGGATGATGTATTGCTTATTGCCGGAGGAACCATACCTGTTGAAGATATTCCTATCATGGCGGAGATGGGTGTTTCAAAAGTGTTCAGGGCAGGGTCACTTTCCAGTGAATTTATTGAATTTATTAAAGAAAATGTTAGAGAATAGATACTATGAAAAAAGATATTGATGCAATGATCAAGCAGCTTCTCGACGGAGATCGACGTGCAGTTGCCAAGCTGATAACGATGGTTGAAAATGAAACAATAGAGCACCATGATGTGATGAAGCGGGTTTATCCGCATACGGGAAAAGCGCTTATTGTTGGAATAACAGGTGCCGGTGGTGCAGGAAAAAGTACCCTGACGGATCATTTGATAGGAAAATATCGTGCAAAGGGGAAAAAAGTAGGTGTTGTGCTGGTTGATCCAAGCAGCCCTTTTTCAGGCGGTGCTTTGCTGGGTGACCGTATCCGAATGCGAAAGCATTCAAGGGATAATGGCGTTTTTATTCGCAGTCTTGCTTCGAGAGGTAATCTTGGAGGTTTGTCCAGAGCCACATATGATGTCATCCGTGTGCTTGAAGCATTCGGCTTGGATGTTATTATTGTGGAAACGCTTGGGGCAGGCCAGGATGAAGTTGACATTGTTCATCTGGCCCATACCTGCCTTGTGGTATTTACACCAGGCATGGGTGACGATATCCAGGCAATGAAAGCCGGTATAATAGAAATTGCAGACCTGATCGTGCTGAACAAGGCAGACCTTGATGGCGCTAATGCTTGCCTTAGGAACCTCCAAGGTGCTTTGACAGCCGCTGTTGTGAAAGAAGGGAAGTGGATGCCGAAAATAATCCAGACGATATGTGTTTCAGACAAGCCTGACAATATCACCGGAATTGATGATCTTGTAGGAGCAATATCCGAGCATCAGGACTACTTGCGAGAGAGCAAAGCCATTGATCATGTTAAATTTCAGAGGATCGAGCAGGAATTAAGGATTATTTTTCAGGAGGAACTGCAACATCTTGTTTTCAAAGGACTCAAGGGGACAGGGAAAAAAAAGGAATATATTCAAAGTATCATGGATAGAAAGAATGATCCGTATTCAATTGTTGAGGAAGTGTTTAAAACATATCTGGTTTTAAAATAATATGGACACAATAGCGTCTGCCTGTGTTTAATTCTGTTTTTTTTAAACATGTATAAGTAACGTGAAATCCGCAGCCTGTAAGGGGTTGCGGATTTTTTATTAAAAAAAACAAAATACTCCTTGCAAGACTTAAAATTAAATCATATTAAAAAGACAATTGGATTGAATACAAAAAAATGGGCGGAAATATGAATGACAAAACAAAATACATTTTTGTAACCGGAGGCGTTCTGTCTTCGCTTGGTAAGGGACTTGCTTCTGCAACAATAGGTGCGCTTCTTGAAGCGCGCGGACTTACTGTGACAATTCAAAAACTTGATCCTTATATTAATGTGGATCCAGGGACAATGAATCCTTTTCAGCATGGGGAAGTGTTTGTCACGGATGATGGTGCTGAAACAGATTTGGATCTTGGCCATTATGAACGATTTACAAACGCCATCATGACCCAGGATAATAATTTTACATCCGGGAAAATATATTATTCCGTCATTACCAAGGAACGAAAAGGTGTTTATCTCGGTGGCACCGTGCAGGTCATTCCCCATATCACAGATGAGATAAAAAACAGTATCAAACGTGTTGCAAATGGTGTGGATGTCGTTATTGTTGAGATAGGCGGTACTGTTGGAGATATTGAAAGTCTTCCGTTTTTAGAAGCCATCCGGCAGTTCAAATCCGATGTGGGAAAGGAAAATGTTTTATATATTCATCTAACTTTGGTTCCTTATATTGCAACAGCCGGTGAGGTGAAAACAAAGCCGACACAGCATAGTGTAAAAGAACTCAGGAGCATCGGGATCCAGCCGGATATTTTGTTGTGTCGAACAGACAGGTTTTTGTCTGAAGATATTAAATCTAAAATTGCTCTGTTTTGTAATGTAAGTATCGACGCGGTGATTACTGCAAAAGATGTTGAGTGTATCTATGAGGTTCCTTTGATATTCAACCAGGAAGGGCTGGATAACAAGATTGTTGAGCTGCTTCATATATGGACAAGATCCCCACAGCTTTCAAACTGGAAGGAATTAGTTCGAAAGTTCAAAGAACCGGAACATGACGTTACCATAGCCATTGTCGGCAAGTATGTTGATCTCACCGAATCATACAAAAGTTTGAACGAAGCATTATTTCATGGCGGGGTATCAAACAATTGTCGCGTTAATCTTGAATTTGTCGACTCTGAAAAAATAGATGAAAATAATGTGAAACAGATCCTTGAAAAGGCTCATGGCATTCTTGTTCCCGGAGGATTCGGTTCTCGTGGTGTTGAAGGAAAAATTTGTGCTGTTCGATATGCCAGAGAAAATAAAGTTCCTTTTTTTGGCATATGCCTTGGCATGCAGATAGCTGTTATAGAGTTTGCGCGCAATGTTGCAGGGCTCTCTGATTCACATAGTTCCGAGTTCGACAAAACCGCGGCGCACCCTGTTATCTATCTGATGAATGAATGGTATGATGACAGAACCAAGAAAATACAACTGCGAGACACAGAGTCGGATAAAGGGGGAACCATGCGACTGGGGTCCTACCCCTGCAATATCATGAAAAATACATTTGCGTATGAAGCATATAAGGCTTTAACTATTTCTGAACGCCATCGCCACAGATACGAATTCAACAACGAATACAAAGCGACGCTCGAGCAAAAAGGTCTTGTGATCAGTGGGGTATCACCCAACGGCGAGCTGGTTGAAATTGTTGAAATCAAAGAACATCCCTGGTTTTTAGGATGTCAATTCCACCCCGAGTTTAAGTCTAAACCCATGTCTCCGCA
>JAGVGX010000006.1 GCA_020056865.1 Desulfobacterales bacterium | reverse complement strand
TGCCGCAATATGGCCGTTTCGAATGGCCTGTAAATACCGCATAATAAATTTGCGTGAGCTGTCATTATTACAAAAAACAGAGTTACTTCTCACGAATCACTTTTGATGTACGTCCCCATGTCCGTACGGTAAGGGCCGTGAATAGTGACGAGAAAAAAGGGCCCCGTGATCGCTTAACGCCGAACCATAGCGTTTCCTCATGCTTCAGCTTTTTCACGCAGCCATTCATTGATCAGTACATCTTCGGGTATTTTTAATTTTATCGCCTGCTTCCGGACCTTTGCATATAGGCTGATATCCAAGCCAACATATTTTTTCTTTATGAGATGAAATTTGACATCCCTGGTTTCCTGAACATCATCAAACTCCGAAAAGTCATGCTCATCCCAAAATGCAGATGCTTCATAAATGGACGTATCCGGGGTGATTTTACTTTTTCTCATATCTTTGCCTTTCTTTTCTGTTCATATCTCGTGCGGTGATAATTAACGCTTTACTATTCAATTTCTTGATGAAAAATACCGATAAATAACGCCCTTGCTTTGTTTACCCCAGTGCGTTGTATAGATGTTCACCCTCGACTTTCCCTGTTTCTTTTTTAAATATCCTGCATCTGCCGACCAATGTATCCTCGACCTCACTCGTCATTACGTTATGTTTCCATGCGAGTTTATCAACGATGCTGTCTAACCATATTATGTCGTCTATCTCCATTTCGTGTTCCTATGTTATCTGTCAGGTTTAGGTTTCTTCTTCTTGCTCTCTAGACATATTCTGCGACTTGCTTCATGCAAAATGCGAGGAAACCCTGAAATGCATTCTATACCAATCCGCTGTGATTTGTAAATCTTTAAAACCTCTGTCCACCTTGCTATTTGAATAGTTAATAAATTAAGATATTTTGACCATTAAGCCATGAGAGCTTCCCACAACTCCCGGAAAATTGATTTTCAGTAACTCGTTTTTTATTTCCCATACTGAGCGCTGTTTTGCCCAGTCTTTGTTATAGTCCGTGCCTCGAGCTTTCTTGATTGCCTCAAGTATTTTGGTTTCCCCAAGTCCTTTCCAAATAATATAGCAACGCATAATTTCATGGGCCCCAAGTCTCTGACGCGGTTCAAAACTCAAAACAGTTTTTCGGTAGATTGATATTTTGATGAACCCCATTCGTTCTGGACGAAACTGTTACACATTCTCTACCCTATGCCGGTTTATCCCGGCGCACTGGATATCCCCTATTACCGCCCATCAAACTCCTTGCCTTTTTTGAGATATGGCATCATAATAATAGGTGAAAGATAATATTATTTCCACCAAGACCGGTAATCCATCATAAAATTGTGGAAAAGGAGTCCCTATGACAACTTACAATGCAATAGAAGCAGTTGTTAAAGAAGGAATAATTTATCCCAAGGACCCGAATAAGTTGCCCAGAGAAGGTAAGCTGCTCTTAATTGTCCTTGATGAAAAAGACATTCAACCGGACACTGAAAGAATAAGCGGTTTACTTGGATGGCTGAAAAGCGATGTGGACTCGGTTCAGTGGCAACAACAGATCAGGGCAGAATGGGATAAACGTCTATGAGATATTTAATAGACACTAATGTGTGGATAGATGCTTTATCAGGCAAACTTGCTGCTTCGGCTTTTTTAAAATTTTCTGTTCAAGCAAGCTGGGCGGGATACTCGGCTATTACAAGACTTGAGCTGTTAGGTTATCCGGGCCTTAAGTATGAAGAAGAGCTCAAAATTAACGAACTATTAAATGCATTTACAGAAATCGCCGTTGACTCCAATATTATTGATAAAGCGATATTTATTAGAAAAGGCATACGGATCAAAGTGCCGGACGCAATTATTGCTGCGACAGCCCTGGAGAAAAACTGTTCACTGGTAACACGTAATATTGAAGATTTCAAAGGCATTATCGATTTGGATGTTATTGATCCACATGCAATATGAGATCCGACCAACGCAGAACTCAAAACGCAAAACAATTACCTGTTTCTATGTCCCCCATTCGTACATTGGATTTCTTCTAAACTGGAACGTGACACTGATGAAAGACGGCATAAAACGGATGGTAAATAACCTTCAATAGTGGAGCCGCCGCAGGCGATGGCTTATTGCCTGTCCGACTTCCGGTCGGCAGGCAACAATCCTGTCCATCCTGTTAATCCTGTCTAAAAATCTTCGCGTCCTTAGCGCCTTAGCGGTTCAATTTCTTTGCTGTTTTTCGTTTCTGTTTCATGTTTTTCGATGTACGATATTCGACATTCGGCTTTTACCCTTAGCGTCCTTTGCCCATTGCTTCTGTTCGTTTTTGATTGTTTTTTGTCGCTCGAATCCTTGACCCCTTGAATCCTCGAACCCTTTTATTCTTATGTGTCCTTTTCGCTCTTATATCTTCGAAAGATCTTGATTTATCAATGGATGATCCGGTATTGTAAGAGCAAAGAGTTTACAGATTTAATCTTTATGCTTTACCGGAGGTTACCCATGCTTAATACATCTGTTAAAAAAGATATCATTAATCAGATTGGACGGCTCGATTATGAACATCAGAGGCATGTACTTGATTTTGCACGTGCTCTTGCCGTGACTGGTCCGAAAGGTGTTTCGGGTAAGCAGCTTCTTTCTTTTGCAGGGAGCATCCCGGCTGAGAATCTTAAGGTGATAAAGAAGGTGATAGAAGACGGCTGTGAAAAGGTGGACCTTAATGAGTGGTAAATATCTGCTTGATACCAATATTATAATCGCTCTTTTTGCAGAAGACCCTTTTGTTAAAAAGCATATTGCCAAAGCGGGAGAAGTATTCATTCCTGCGATTGTTATCGGAGAGCTGTTTTTTGGTGCTTTTAAGTCCGCACGGCCTAAAGCAAATACCGCACGTATTGAAAATTTTGCTGCCTGCAACACTGTGCTTTCATGTGATATTGGCACAAGCAGACAATACGGGTATATCAAGAACCTGCTGCATCAAAAAGGGCATCCTATTCCGGAAAATGATATCTGGATCGCTGCTCTGGCAATGGAGCATGGACTGACCTTGGTCTCACGAGACGAACACTTCAAGAAGATAAACGTGTTAAAAAAAGTGGCTTGGTGATTGTTTTCAAATCAAAACAATGAAAATTGATGAAAGAACATTTGAGTTTGCATTACTTATCATAGAGTTATATAAATATTTAATCGGCAAAAACGAATACATAATGTCAAAACAAGTACTTAGATCAGGTACGTCAATTGGAGCAAATATACAAGAAGCACAGGCTGCTCAGAGCAAGAAGGATTTTATCTCTAAGATGACGATTTCATCTAAAGAAGCAAGAGAAACGGATTACTGGTTGAGACTGCTCGATAAATCAGGATATTTAGCCGGTTATGATAAAAAAGACCTCTTGTTTTCGGAAAACTTGGCCATAGTTAATATCTTAACAAAAATCGTTAAGACTTCATCAAATCAAAAGGACAGCATCTGATCGGTTGTCTCACCTTTTGAACTCAAAACTCAAAACACAACACTCAAAACAGTTTTATGGTTTCTGTGCCTTTGGCCCTTTGCCCCTTGCTCTTATTTCAACCATAAACCATGAACCGGAAACCAGAAACCAATCTTTTCCCGATCACTGCAAGACTCTAAAACAAGATGAGGTGTGAAAATATGATTCAAAAACCTTTGTTTGTAAGGGTTGAATGGGATGAAGATGCGTGTGTGTGGGTTGCTAC
>JAGVGX010000123.1 GCA_020056865.1 Desulfobacterales bacterium | reverse complement strand
TTTTTCCCGAATTTTTTTGCAGCTTCCAAGCAATAAGAGACTGTATAAATAAAAGTATATACGCGGGTTCCAACATCCTGGAGATCAACGATTAACGTATCAATAAGGTCGAACATTTTTTCAGTAGGTTTTCTGGTTTTACCATATAGGCTAAACACGGGGATATTGAGAACCGGATCGATTATATCACCGGACTCGATCATGTTGTCCTGTTTTTCCGCAAAAAACCCGTGCTGGGGTGAATACAGGGCTTTAAGGCTCCCGGGGAATTGGTCATTAATCAGATCGCGCGCGTGGCAAAACCTTCGATTAACCGAAGCAGGGTTGCACAGCAGGCCGATACGTTTTTTGAAAACAGATGCGCAAGGGGACATAATAAAACATTCTATACCGGTTGTAACATGCTGCCCCTGTGTGTGTTTTTTCATGGATATTATTTATAAAAACTTATGATAAAAAAGCGCTAAGCGCGTTGCTTGACATTGCTGGTAATAAAACTGACGATTTCCTCCATAGGGGTTCCCGGCAAAAACACCCGGTCTACACCCATTGCATTAAGTTTTTCCACATCATTTTTCGGAATCACACCGCCAACAATAAAAAGGGTATCATCTGTTAACCCGTGTTGATCCATTTGGTTTCTCATATCTTCAACTGAAAACAAATGTTCACCACCAAGAAAACTCAACCCTATAACATCCACATCCTCATCAACAGCAGCCATTGCAACCGCTTCTTCCGTCTGGAAACTTCCGAGATAGATAACCTCCATACCAACATCAGAAAGCCATTTTGCTATTACCATAATACCGCGATTGTGACCATCTAAGCTTGTTTTAGCCAAAAGAACTTTTATTTTACTATTCTTCACCATGCTCTCCTCAATTGATCCTATCAGGTTTATTTGGTTGCAAACGATGCATCAAATTCAGGTCCCACCATGTCAAAGGGGTCAAACGTTTCACCGTAAGCCATTCGAATAACGCCTCTCATTTCAGCCATGGTTGCCAAAGATTCGGAAGCCTCTATTGCTGGCTCAACCAGATTAAAATCCGGATTTTTTGCTAAATTATACAAGTTTTCCAGGCTCTCTGAAACTGTTTTTCTGTTTCTGTTTTGCTTAAATCTTTTTAAATTGTCCAGATGTTTGTCGACCATTTCACGGGAGACTTCATGTGCAGGCTGGATGATTTCTTCTTCAAACGGTTTCCTGAACTTGTTTACACCTATCACCGTTACTTTTCCCTCTTCAATATCTTTTTGTTTCTCATACTGTACACGACGGATTTCACTTTCAGCCCAACCTGAAATAATGGCCTGCTTCATACCACCCTGCTCTTCGATCAGTGCCATGTAGTCACGTATTTTACCCTCAATCTGATCGGTAAGCGATTCAACAAAATAGGAACCGCCTAATGGATCAGACACTGACGTTACGCCGGTTTCGTATGCCAGAACCTGCTGCGTACGTATGGCCAGCTCGTGAGATTCTTCTGTGGGCAAACCCTGCGCCTCGTCATAAGAACAGGTATGAAGCGACTGACACCCGCCAAGAACGGCTGCCATCGCCTGATACGCTATCCTGATAGAATTAACCATGGGTTGCTGCATGGTTAAAGAATTGCCTGCGGTATGGACATGGAATTTATATTTAAAAGAGCGCTCGTTTTTTGCATTAAATTCATCTCTAAGCATTGTTGACCATATACGTCTTACAGCTCTTAATTTAGCAATCTCTTCGAAAAAACCGATTTCTGCGCTGTGGGTTACCGTGCCGATTTTCGGGGCAACATCGTCAATATCAAGCCCTCTGGCAACAAGGGCTTTCATGTATTCTTTTGCTTCGGCCATGGCAATGGCCCCTTCCATTGCTGCTGTAATCCCGTTTTCTCTGTAATCATACACATCAATACTTAATGGATTAAATTTGGGGACATGCTTGATGCAATACTCCACCAGATCAAGGCTGCACCGGAAGCCCCATGTCAGAGGATAGGACGGCGGATGAAACCCACAGATAAAAAAATGAAGACAATCATTAAGAAATGTACCCCTTAAGTCACGCAATGCATACCCGCCCTTTTTTGCTGCTGCAAAATAGAGCGCCGGCTGAACAGCGCCTATTGTGGTAACATTTACGCTGATTTTGTCTATAGGAATATCTTTGATAATGGTTTCTGCATCCTCAATGGTACATATGGGAACGCCCTGCCGCCCAATATCATGTTTTGCTCTGGGATGATCGGAATTGATTCCGTTATGCGTTGGCAGATCTGCAATAAAGTTGATTGCGCTTTCCCCTGAATCAATTAAAAATTTAATTCTTTTATTTGTCTCTTCCGGAGAGGCAAACCCGCACAGTTCTCTTCGACTCCATAGGCGCCCTCTGTACATATCCTCATAGATCCCGCGTGTAAAAGGGAACTGGCCCGGGGCAGAAGAGTGCTTTTCTCCGCTGTTTTGCAAGTCTTCCTGTGTGTAATAACTTTTCAAAGGAATCCCGGATTCGGTTATCGTCATACCACTTTTTTCTCTATACGCCTGTTCTGCTCTTTCCTTTAAGTCTTTTCCCATAATACAATCCTCCAAAACAAAAAAAACATTATATGTATGATGATTCATTATGTATAACGCGTGTCAAGGGCTTGCTGGGGGGGCAACCCGTCCACTGTTAGGTCACTATATAAACAGGTTCACACATGATGAATTTTTCCTTACAATGACGCTAATTACCTTTAAACACCGGAGGGCGCTTTTCTGCAAAAGCGCTGATGGCCTCTTGAACATCATTACTTTTAAAGCATATGGTTTGCATTGCGGCCTCAAAATCACAAACCGTCCCAAGATCAGTTCCAAGCCCCCTGTTAATAGCGGCTTTTGCCATTGCCAGAGCCATGGGTGCTCTTTGAGATAGAAGATCGGCAAATTTCATTGATTCTTCCATTAGCTGATCCTTGCCAACCACCCTGCTGATCATGCCAATCTCCAGTGCCTGTTTTGCGTCTATCTGCTTTCCTGTAAAAATAAGCTCTCTTGCCATGGCCAGACCTACCAGCCTCGGCAGTCTGAAGGTGCCGCCAAGATCCGGTATCAACCCAAGGTTGGTATAAGACATAGCCAGCTTTGCATTATCTGCAGCTATGATGAAATCGGATGCAAGTGCGATATCACATCCGTTTCCAAGCGCATACCCCTGGACTGCGGATATGACCGGCTTTTGTAGTTTTTCAAAGGCGAATATGTTTTGAAGCCTTTTAACAAGGGCTTCGAACTCTAAAGCTCCCATATGGTTTAAGGTCGCGGTAAATTTCAGGTCAAGACCCGTACAAAACGAGTCGCCCTCACCACGTAAAAGCAGCACTTTTATTTGTGAATCGCGACTGCCCTCTTCGATGGCTGACCCGAATTCGTTATAAGCTTCCATATCCAGCGCATTTTTAACATCAGGCCTGTTAATTGTTATGATTCCAATGTTTTTTTCTCTGGTTAAGCTAATTTTTTTCATTATAGATGTCTCCTGATCAGAAGGCAATACAAGTTGAATACGCTATTTTGTGCGGTTTGTAATTTCCAGCAAATGATAGCCAAACTGCGTTTTTACAGGCCCATGGACAGTATTTAGTTCTTTGCTGAACACAACTTCATCGAATTCCCTAACCATTTCTCCTGGTCCAAATTCGCCCAAATCACCGCCTTGACTCCCGGAAGGACACGTCGAATGTTTTTGTGCTACTTCAGCGAAATCTCCACCGGCCTGGATTTCCTTTTTTAGTTTTTCGCATTTTTCTTGACTATCAACCAATATGTGCCTTGCGCGTGCTTTTGACATGTTTACTCCTCCTGTTGAATTTACTAAAATGAGTAGTTGAAAAATTGGCAAATTAAGTATTCGGTATATGTAAGGAAAACAATTAAGAACATAGCGATTGCGGTCCATACACGGTTTGCCTTTATTTCAGCAATAACTTGTTTTTTTTTATTATAACATTATACTAAAAAGCAATAAATAGTTTTAATCACTTGTTGCTGGTGAAAGGCCTATGATACCATTATTTGCTTTTGTAATTGAGCCTGATTATAATATTGCCATACGTTGTTTTTTTTAGTAAACTATCTTCCCTCTTATGACTTACAGTCAATACACTTAACCCTCAAGTTGTGAGGAGTAGCAGATGCGTTTTAAAATCGTTTTTATGATATGTATCTTTTTTTTAAACTTCAATGCCGTTGCTTTTCCGGAAGAGGCGCATGAATTGAATGTTTCAAAACCATCTATAAATCTGACATTAAATGATATTATGGACAGGGTTGAAGAAACGTACTTGCAAACTGGATTCTCAGCAGATTTTATCCAAGAGTCTACCTTAAAGGCTCTTGGGATAACCGATACAGCTTCGGGAACTATTCTGGTAAAACGTCCAGGCATGATGCGATGGGAGTATAATCAGCCGGAAAAACAGTTGATTATAACAGACGGGGACATGCTTTGGATTTACAGGCCTGAAGATAAACAGGTTATTACTGGAAACGCTCCGGATTTTTTTAAAAACGGCAAAGGGGCAGGATTTTTATCCGACATGAAGATGCTGAAAAAAAAATTCAGTATAACACTTGAGAACATGAATGGAAAAGATGATTATATCCTAAAGCTCTTACCTAATGAAAACATGCTGGATATTTCATATATATATTTAAGCATTTCAAAAAAAACATTTATTATTCAACAGATCATTTCATACAATTCATTTGAAGACGAAACAAAAATACTGTTAGATCACGTACAATTTCAAAAAGAAATTGATAATATCATGTTTCATTTTACCATTCCAAAAGGCGTTGATGTTTTACAACTTGATGATTCTTGATTGCTTTTACCCAAAAAAATGCCAAATAAAAAAGGAGGCCCAAAAAATGAAAAGCATTAAAGGAACAACAACAGAAAATAATCTGTTGATCGCATTTGCAGGTGAGTCACAGGCAAGAAACCGTTATAATTTTTTTGCCTCTAAAGCAAAAAAAGAAGGATACGTGCAAATATCATCCATTTTCACTGAAACTGCAGATAATGAAAAAGAGCATGCCAAAAGGTTGTTTAAGTTTCTTGAAGGTGGAGAGGTTAAAATCACTGCTGGGTTTCCTGCAGGTATCATAGGAGATACATCGGCAAATCTAAAAGGCGCTGCTGAAGGTGAAAATCATGAGCACACAACCATGTACCCTGGGTTTGCAGATATCGCTGAACGTGAAGGCTTTAAAGACATAGCAGAAGCATTCAGATCCATAGCTGTAGCAGAAAAACAACATGAAAAAAGGTTTCTTGGATTTTTGAATAACATAAAAAACAACGAGGTTTTTAAAAAATCTGGCGTGGTTAAATGGAAATGTGGAAACTGCGGATATATCCACGAAGGTACTAATGCGCCTGATGAATGCCCTGCATGTATACACCCTCAAGAACATTTTGAGCTGCTGACTGAGAACTGGTAAGCTACACGTAAGCGGCTGCAAAGTCCAAACGATGTTATTGCTAAACGCGTTACTCGATGATTATTGAATGGGTCATCATCTATTGTTACCAATGGTTTTGCCACTGGCCTGTAACTGTATTTCATCCCATATGGTTTCTTGTTTTTCAAAAGTTAATGTATTGATATCAATAAATTTTTGATCATTTTCAGTATTAACATACATTTTAAGGATGTTAATTTTTTCTATTAAATCATTAATTTCAACACTATTAAGTGCTTGAATTATTTTTAGATCATCATCTGCCTGATGATATAAAAATTTGAGCTTTTCATCGCTCAATTGAAAAAATATTATTTTTTCTTCTATGCGTTTCATATAAGCTTTAATCTGTTGTATGAGTTTTATATCATAATAAATGCGGGGGTATTGATTCACAACCTGATAAGACATAACTCCCGATTTCTTTTGCTCTTCCATAATTTCTTTTGAGAACATGTTTTCCTGGTATTTCAACTGATCGAAAATATCAACGGCCTGACGCTTTTTTTCTGCTATTTTTTCTCGTAATATAATAATCTCAGACAGTTTTGATTGCAAAAGGTCTGAATCCGAACCCTGGGCAGATGAATGTGCAGCATGAATTAAAATAATAACAATACATACACCTAACATATATAATTTTTGGGTTTTTCTGTTCAATGTCTGTTCCTGTTGTGTTTGGATTTATTCTCGATAAACCATCAGCTACTTGATACGTTTTAGTAATTTGCTATCCATGTATAATGTCCCTCCCGACTTTGACCATTTTAAAAGATATTTTGACGTATCAGCAGGAAGTTTTTCTATGCCCACAAGTTCTATTTGATTTC
>JAGVGX010000136.1 GCA_020056865.1 Desulfobacterales bacterium | reverse complement strand
TCAGGCGACATCCCTCCAAGGGTCCATACGTAGGGCCCAGGATCTCCGGTCATAAGCTCTCGGTACTGACGGTCGCGGCAGCTGCCGTATTCAAATGCCCGGATAAGATATTCACACATGTAATCGAGGGCATCTTCCCTGGTCATGGTTTTGTTTTTAACAACATCCTGCTCATACCATTCCCAGAACCACCAGTCCGGATGTGATGGCCATGAACCGTCTGATTTTTCTCTTTTTCTGCACTGGGTCTGAATATGTTCGAATTGCAGGGCTTCGGCAAAGTTTCTAGGACTGTTAGCGGGCACCCATTCGCATCGCTCGGCAATATCCAGCAACTCCTGTTTTCTTTCCGGATCGGATTCGAAATTTTCAGCAATGATTCTGGACAATCTTGCAAGTCGTTTGGCGTACCTAAGTTCAGACTCTAAAGTCATCTTCATGGCTTTCCAGTTGTCGAGTCTTTTAAGGTAATAATACTCGTCGTCAAATTCCGGCTTGGCGCCAACCTTGTAAAGAACATCGTCAGCCTTTTTTATGTTCTCGTCAATTTCTCCTAAAATTGCATTATAGCCTTTTTTATAATAGGTAAACTGGGATGTACAGTAACTCCCCCCTTCCAAATGAGGTCCACCGGTAAAGGTTTGAGACGTTCTTGCCATAATGGTTTGCCGTTTGCTCAGGATCCTTTCCGTCATTGTTTGAAGCGTATAGGGTTTTAAAACCTTGGTTGCCTCTATGACTTCATCACGTTTGTCGTCGCCTATTAGATCATCCTTGTCATTAATAAAATCGTCATTCAGCGAATATGAACAGTTTGCTGCCCAGAAGATTTTATGTGGTGCAGATCCGCAGTAGCCGACGATTCTTGACTTATCAACGATGAATGCTGGCATTTCGTCATTTACATATGACAGAGCCCTCGCCCATGTTAACATATAGGGTTCAATTTTGGCTTCTTCGGCTTTAAATGCTTTGGCATAAAGAATTGGGCCGTATTCGCATATTTTCACGCCGGGCAAATACGCTGCGCCTTTTGATGCTTTTGACCAAACTGCCTTTCTTAAATAATCAATGCGCGGTGAACGTGCTTTTTCTGCCCACCACCAATATTCCCTCTTCTCAAGTAACGTATCCATTTCTGCTTTTTTTTGATTTTCCGTCATGTTGCGCTCCTTATTTTTTCTATTGTTAAATCTAAAATAATATCAATTAAAAATTAGTACGCTGTATTTATACGATATTATATCTCCTGAACAGTATGGGCGATAACTATAATTCTGCCTTTTTTGGCAAGGCCCGTGAAGTTCCGGCTAAGTTGTTGCGGCATGAACCCTTTTTCTATCTTCTTTACGGATAGTATAATATAATTACTATCAATTAAAATAATTTTTATATTAAAATAACAACAAATACAAGCAAAATAATACGCAATCAATGATTTAGGTTTAGTTAACAATAAAGCAAAAAAAATGCCAAGATAATTTAATTATATTAACCTGTTGAAGATATTGAAATTATCAAATATAATGTCTATACGGATACAGTTATATATGGTAATGTTCGGACAAAGTGTCCTGATTAAACGATGACAATTTGTCCGAAAAAGCACAGACTTTCTCAGAAAAAT
The DNA here is from genome assembly GCA_020056865.1 of Desulfobacterales bacterium. Next base: position 9,707 of record JAGVGX010000136.1, on the reverse strand, counting down.
ATAAAAATGGGTGGTCACAGGTGTTGCAATGAATTTATTAAGTGAGGATATTTTTGACCCAACACAAAGTAGTTCCGAATTTCTAACCATTTTGGCGTATGTGTTGGATCAGATGGATACCTTGGCAGGGGTTTTGAGTCCTGACGGCAAAGTTTTGTATGCGAACAGGGCAGCGTTGAAGAGTGTGAGATGCTCAATGGATCAGGTTAAAGGTATCAAATTTAGAAAGTCTCCATGGAGAAATCATTCGTTTGAGGCAACCAGAACAACGGATAAGATGATAAGAAGAGCCCTTTTAGGTAAAAAATCCATGATTGAAGACGCGATAGTCGGCAGCGATGGCAAATCTATTCCAATGATTTTTACCATTTCACCGGTACACGATATTTATGGAAAAATTATTGCTATTATCCCTGAAGGCAAGATCATTGAAGATCAGAAGAAACTGCATGACAAAATTAAAAAGGAACAATGGGAGGTCCAGCAGTGGATAGATTCAATGGGGCCTTATGTTGCCAAATGCGACAGGGAGGGTAGAATCATATCGTGCAATCAGCCTTTTTTATTAGCTATGAGCACAAAAATGAGTGAAATCGTTGGGCAGTATATTTGCGATACCACTAAGCTTGGTCATTCAAGCAAGACGCAAAAGCGCCTGCAAAAAGCTATTAAGAACGCAAGAGATGGTGAAAAAATAAGTATTGAAGTCGTCCTTAACATAGGCGCAGATAGATCCAAAACGTTTCTTTTCAGCGTAAGTCCAATTATTGATGAATCCGGCGAGGTCGATTTTCTTGCACTTGAAATTATAGATATATCAGAACAGGTTAGGTTGCGCGAATTGATGCTCGATCAAGAGAAAAAATATTCAAGTCGTTTGGAAATAGAAGTAAATAATATTAAAAAGGCATTAAAGGAAACGGAACTGTTTAATAAGAAGCTGGTTAATGCTGCTCCAATTGGGTTGATGTATCTTGATGATGAGGATAAACTTTTGTTTGCCAATCCGGAGATGGTAAAGAAACTCGAGAAGTCTGGCATTACAAGGGATGTCATCAGAGGGAAAAAACTTTCGGAGCTTGGTATTTTTTTAGCTGATTCTTTATGGGAAAAACTTGATGATGACAAAAAGTATAAGATAGCTCTTGGAAAGATGAAAATGATTTTCCACAATAAAGGAAAAGGTGGATTAAAATTTGATGTGAGTGCTGCCTCTCTTAAGGGGTCATCAAAAGGCATCACTGGAACGATTCTTATAATGGATGATGTAACAGAACGAAATCGTCTTGAAGAAGAATTGTTGAGAACCCGAATACAGGCGGAAAAGTTGAGTTCTTTAAAACTTTTAATTTCAGGTGTTGCCCATGAGCTTAATAACCCATTGACAAGTATTATCGGATGTGCAGAACATCTCGAAGAAGATGTGAGTCTTAATAAGGATTCCAGTGAGGCTTCAAAAATTATCATTAATGATGCCAGACGGGCAAGTCAAATCGTTAAAAGTCTTTTTGATTTTGCTGAAAAACATAAGCTTGAAACAGCGGTTGTTAACTTAAATGAGATCATAAGGGCAGTTGTTGACATTCGTATCCATGAGATAAAAAAAAGAGGGATCAAGGCCGTTTTAAAACTTGATCCGGAAATAAAGGGCATTGAGGCCAACGAAACCGAGATGCAGCAGGTATTACTTAATATTCTCCGGAATGCAGTTAATGTTATTGAAGAATCGGGTGTTGGCGACAGGATTGTAGTACGAACATTTAATCATCAGGATGGAGTTGGTGTTGAGATCGAAGACAATGGACCCGGGATCCCTGAAGATCATATCGCAAAGATTTTTGATCCTTTTTTTACAACGAGGTATCATAAAAAGGGAACAGGTCTGGGGCTGTCTTTAGCTTATGGAATCATACAAAAACATAGAGGATCTATATCTGTAGATACGTCGTATCGCAAGGGCGCCAGGTTTATCATAAGGCTCCCGTCCGTCGATTCTTTTGCTGCAATGGGGAAAGAGGAAAAAGCAGAGACAATATGGGTCCCTTCTTCCGTGCTGGTTGTTGATGACGAGCAGGATGTTTGTCTTGCTCTTTCGAGTCATTTAAACAGTATAGGCTGCAGCGTTGAAACAGTTAAAAGTGGTGAGGAAGCATTGTATCTGATTAAAATAAATCACTATGACTTGCTTGTTGTTGATATAAAAATGCCCGGCATGAACGGCCTTAAACTGTATCAGCAATTGCGTCTGGACAAGCCTCAGGTTATTTCAAGGGTTACATTTATGTCAGAAAAATCGCAGCAGGATCAGGAAGAGGTTATCATGGCTATGGGGATACCTGTGTTGCGTAAACCTTTCAATAAAAAAGATGTGATTGGTTTTTTGCGCTGTCTGCAAAACCGTTTTAGAAAAGAGAGCCTAAACTCAGGGATAAAGATTGAATGAAGCTAAAAACGCTTATTATAGATGATGAGAAAACAATTCTTCAAACCTTTAAGCTCAGGCTTGCAAAGTGGGGGTACGACATCCTTCTTGCTTCAAATGGGGTTCAAGGGTTGAAAATTTTGTCTGAAAATGAATGTCATGTTGTTATTACAGATCTTAAAATGCCTGGGATTTCAGGCCGTGAATTGGTTCAACGTATTCACGAGCACCACCCAAAGACGGAAATTGTCGTCATTACGGGCTACGCAACTGTAGAGTCGGCTGTTGATGTCATGAAATCAGGTGCATGTGATCTTATTGTAAAGCCGCTAAACTTTGATCATGTACGTATTGTCCTGGAAAAAATTGCAGATAGGATTGCCCTTCAAGAAGAAAATTTAAAACTTCAGGGGTTTGTTGGCGAGTTAAGGAACGAAGTTGAGAAAAAATACAGAATGGGAAACCTGATCGGCAAAAGCAGAGCAATTCATGCGGTTTTTGATCAGATAAGAAAAGTCGCACCGCTGGATTCCACGGTTATGATTTATGGAGAAACCGGTACTGGCAAGGAGATGGTGGCCAAGGCCATTCATCATAACAGCCCAAGGAAATCAGGGCCCATGGTTGTTGTTGATTGCGGGTCACTTGCAGAAACCCTCCTTGAATCAGAACTTTTTGGCCATGTAAAAGGGGCGTTTACAGGAGCTGAAGAAACCAAACATGGTCGGTTTGAAACGGCTCGAGAAGGGACCATCTTTTTAGATGAGGTAGGCAATGCTTCTCCAATGGTCCAAAAGAAATTGTTAAGGATTATTGAAGAAAAAACATTTCATCGGGTTGGAGGAAGTGACATGATGCATACAGATGTCAGGATCGTGGCTGCAGCCAACCAGAATCTGCTCGACTTGGTTAACAAAAACAAGTTCAGAAAAGATCTTTATTATCGTTTAAATGTTTTTCCTATTCATTTGCCCTTGTTAAAGGATAGAAAAGAGGATGTATCTCTTTTAGCCAGGTACTTTATTGACAGGGTTACAAAACGTATGGAGATTTCCCCACTGGACATTTCTCCTAATGCTATGGAAGAGCTTGTCGCGTATGACTGGCCGGGGAATATCAGGGAGCTTTTTAATGTCATTGAACGGACGGTAATCATTACAACCGGCAGCACAATCAACCGGTTTTTTATTAAAGATGATAGTTCATTGGTAATGACCCACGACACACTTGTAAAACTTGATACGCCGTTAAAAGATCAGATTGCTGACTTAGAATATAATTACCTTAAACATGCCCTTGAAACAAATCAGGGAAGGTTAAAAAAAGTTATTAAATGTTCAGGTCTGAACCCTCGTACATTGTATAGAAAAATGAAACTCTATGGTCTGGATAAGAAGGATTTTTAGCTGCTCTACAGCCTGAATGCCAATATTCTAATCACTGGGATGTTTTATGAAAAAAGTTGACAAATTTTTTCAAATAAGGGACTACTATTACAAATTCTATAGTTAAAAGTTGTACGGGTGCAAGGGAATAGTTTATACATAAACAATTGGTTGTTAGGATTGAAATGTACCTATGACGTGCATGTTTATATTACACAACAGCCTAAACCTAATATTATAATGGATAAAATTTTGTGGCGTATTTGGCGTTTCAATTGTTTCCATTTATAATTAAAGGGAAAAATAAAATGGCATACTCAAAAGAAGAAAAAGAACGAATAGGCAAAGCAAAAAAAGAATGGGAAGAAGGTTGTGTAAAAAAAGCATTGTTACGATTTGGCACAACCGAAAGTATGAACAGATATTATACCCCTTCAGATCTTCCAGAAGACTGGAATTTTCTTGACGATGTTGGTTTTCCAGGTCAATTTCCTTATACAACAGGAAGATATCCTGTTGTTTCTACCGGGACCCCCTGGGGAAGAGGAAGCTCAACGGGTGTCAATATCAAGTCAAAGCGCGCGGGCAGATATTCAGGATTCGGGACAGCAGAAGATACCCGCGATTTTTATTTAGAGACGCAAGAAAAAGGTCTGAGAGTTGGAGGGCCCAATTTAGCTTTTGATTTGCCGACCCAGTGCGGTTATGATTCCGATGATGAGTTTTCCAGAGGCGAGGTTGGTAAGGTAGGTGTTGCCATAGATACTCTGGCGGATATGGAAACGATTTATGAAGCCTTCACCGGAGATATGGATTTGGATAATATTGCATCCAATTATACCATTAACGGAGCTTCGAATATTCTGCTTGCCATGCATTGTGCTATTGCTGAAAAAAGGGATATTCCCGTATCCAAGTTGAGAGGGACGCTTCAAAACGATATTTTAAAAGAATTTGTTGCCCGTGGCACCCAGATATTTCCTGTCAAGCCATCCATGCGTATGACAAGAGATACCATAACATTTTGTATCGAAAACATGCCCAAGTACAACGTTATGAGTGTCAGTGGTTACCATATGAGAGAATTCGGAGCAACTCGCGTGCAGTCTGTTGCATTTACCATCTGTTCAGCCATGGATTACATCAAACTTGGAACGGATGCAGGTCTTGATATTGATAGAGTGGCCAAGCAGATAACCTTTCTTTCTTTTGGCGGAGGGATGGAGGTACTTAAGGAATATGCGATACGAAGGGCCGCTAAAAAAGTATGGGCGATTGTGATGCGTGACAGATTGAACTCAAATGACCCGAGAAATTGGGTGTATAAGGAACTCGGTGGCATTTTGACCGGTTACTGGACAGCGACCAAACAGAGGCCTTTGAACAACCTGACAAGAACGGTTATTGGCTCGGCGCTTTCAGCTATGCAGGGAGATTCTCCGCTTCTTGTTGAACCGCCCTATGATGAAGCGCTTGGGCTTGGCCACAGTCTTGAGGCCCAGCAGTTGTGTGAGGACGCAGCAAGGATTATCCTTGAAGAATGCAAGCTTGCCGATGTGCTCGATCCGCTTGCAGGTTCCTATTATATTGAATCATTGACGGCCCAGTATGAAAAGGAAATTTGGGAATTTATTGATAAAGTGGACAAAATGGGTGGGGCTGCGGCTGCTGTGGAAAAAGGATGGATAAAACAGGCGTGTGCAGACAAGGCTTATGAATACATGAAGGATGTAAAAGCAGGAAAAGAGGTTCAGGTTGGGGTTAACGCCTATACAGGCCCTGAAGAAATTGAAGTTACAACGCCAAGGACTTTGCCTTATGATCACTTGAAGCGGATGGATTCTGAAGAAAAGCAGCTTGCAAAACTAAAAAAAATAAAAACACAAAGAAATAACGACCATGTCAGAGACTGTTTGATAAGGATTAAGGATGCTGCTCAAGATGACAACAAGAACCTGATCCCATTTTTTATAGAAGCAGTTAAAGAATATGCCAGTCTTGGCGAAATATGCAACACACTTCGCGATGTTTTTGGTGAAGCATAGATGGATAATAATTGTAGAATTATGATGGTTATTTAAGTATTTTTAAGACAGGATTCGCATATGGACAGGAAAACCAGAGTATTGATTGCCAAACCGGGTTTGGACGGTCATGATAAGGGTGCCTTGATTGTTGCATCCTTATTACGTGATGCAGGTTTTGAAGTTGTTTATACAGGTTTGCGTAAAAAGCCGAAACAGATAGTCAATGCTGCCGTGCAGGAGGATGTTGATATCATTGGATTAAGCATGTTATCTGGGTCTCATTTGGGGTTATGCAGAGAAATAATGGCATTATTAAAAGAAGAAGGTCTTCAGGACAAGATCGTTATTTTGGGAGGTGTCATTCCTGATGAGGATATGCCGGAGTTAAAACAAATGGGTATTGATGCTGTTTTCACGCAAAGCACAAATGTCGAAACAATGATTGATTATATGAAAAATAGGGTTGCCCGCAAAAAATAATTTTAAAATATCAGTTGCGGGCCATTTTGTATGCTTCTTTACGCGTGTCCTTTTTTTCAAAGCAGCACCCTTTATTTTTACTTCTAAGTTTAAGCTTTTTGACAATTAATTCTATTTTGTATACTATCGATACTCCTGTGAAATTGTTTTAAACAAAAGTGTTTACGGCTTGGCCATCTATGATGATGATTGTTGTTTTGAGAAAAATTTATAAAAATTCACTTTCTTTTACGGAGGGCAAAAAATATGGGATTAACACGGTCAATAGCCCGTTTTATTGTAGAAACCGATGATGTGAGTATTCCGCAAGATGCGTATGAGCATGCCAAGGTTGCCTTTATGGACTGGATGGCGGTAACGCTGGCAGGTAAAGATGATCCTCTGGTGGTTAAATTAATCCATCATTCTGATGTGCTGGGAGGATATGAACAGGCGACGATTCTTGGCCACGGGTTGAAAAAAAACATAGCTCATGCAGCACTCATCAATGGGGCAGCCTCTCACACCCTCGATTATGATGACTCAATGAAGATATTTGTTGGACATCCAACCGTGACCCTTTATCCTTCATTACTGGCGATTTCGGAATGGAAGGAAATGAGTGGACGTGATCTGCTTGCTGCCTATCTTTTAGGTCTTCAAGCTGCCTCTGCTATAGGGTCATGTGGGGGTATGGAACATTATATGCACGGGTGGCACGCCACATCAACAATTGGCCATTTTGCTTCAGCAGCAGGATGTGCCAGGCTTATGAAACTGGATGAACAGCAGACAGTTTATGCCCTTGGCATAGCAGGTACGCAGTGCTCAGGTCTTAAAAGCGCATTCGGAACCATGTGCAAACCTTTTCATGCCGGGAAAGCCTCTCAGTCAGGTTTAATGGCAGCAATGCTTGCCGGAGATGGCTTTACGGGTGCTGAAAATATTGTTGAAGGAGATGCTGGATTTATCAGTGTGTTGAATGGGAAAGTCAATGCTGGTGCTGATGATGTTTTAACAAACAAATGGCATGTTGATGAATTAATGCAGAAATATCATGCGTCATGTCATGCCACGCATTCTCCCATTGAAGGGGCACGGTTAATTTTAGATGAAGAGGGGATTGATATTGTTGATATCAAGTCAATTAAACTGCATGTTTCTCAACTTGCTGTGGGTGCTGCAGGCAAAACATCACCTAAAACAGGTTTGGAAGGAAAATTCAGTATATCGTATTGTGTTGCTAACGCTCTTTTAAGAAAAGATACCGGAAACAAGGCTTTTTCCGATGAAAAGGTAAATGATCCCCAAATTATCGCATTAATGGACAAGATATCTGTTGTGGTCAAAAATGAATTTAAGATGGTGGAAACAATTGTAGAAATTACAACAGGTTCCGGCAAGACATATACCAGAAATGCTGATGTTATGATGGATGTTCCGGATATTGAAACAAAAAAATCTAAAATAAAAGATAAGTTTACTGATCTTAGCGCACCTGTTTTGGGCAAGAAAAAGACAGAACAACTTTTTGAGTTTATAACGAATCTTGACAAAGTTGATAATGTAAAAACAATGATAGAATGTATGCGAATGGTATGATTCTTGACGGTAATGTGTTTGTCATTCAATAGGTTAAGTTTTACATAGCGTGTTGAGTTGTCGAGGTTTGATTAACAAATATATATTAATGACACAATTTATTACTATATTCAGGATAAGGAGGATTGTTATGAACGAAAAATTGGCAAATATTGATAAAGCCGCTAAGTTGTGGGAAGAAAAGATTGTTAAGCCAAAGGTAGAAAAGTTCAGGGTAACAAAAAAAAGCAGATTTTATACCCCAAAGGATATTGAAGGGTTTGATTTTATGGAAAAGGTCGGGTTCCCCGGTTCTTACCCTTTTACTGCGGGAAATGATGCAGTACCGCTGTGGCATGCCCATTCTGAAAAAGAGGCCAAGGCCAGCACGAATTTTGAGTGGGGTGGCAAAACATCCGGTGGTGCGGGCAAATATGCCGGTTTTGGTACACCTGAGGATTATCGTGATTATTTAATGCGTATGCATGAGCTGGGTAGAAAAGGCGGCCCAAATTTTGCCTTTGATCTTCCGACGCAGTGCGGCTACGATTCCGATGATCCGCGTGCTGAAGGTGAAGTTGGCAAGGTTGGTGTGGCAATAGATAGTCTTAGAGATTTTGAAATTGTATATGAGCCATACCATGATGATCTTGAAATGGATAAGGTTGCCTCAAATTTTACAATGAATTCTGCAGCGGTTGTTATTATAGCAATGTACGCTGCATTGGCTGAAAAAAGAGGCATCCCTATTGAAAAACTTCGCGGAACGCCCCAGAATGATATCCTAAAAGAGTTTGTAGGTCGTGGCACATATATCTTCCCCCCTAAGCCCTCTCTCAGGCTGTTTAGAGACAGTCTTGTATGGTGCAATAAACATATGCCTAACCTCAATATTACAAGCATTGGCGGATACCATATGCGCGAGGCTGGCGCTACGCGTGAACAGGATCTTGCGTTCAGTATGGCAATTGGGGCAGCTTATCTTCAAACAGGTATTGACGCAGGTCTTGATATTGATTCAGTTGCTCCGCGATTTACGTTTAATGCTTTTGGCGGAAGTATGGAGTTTTACAAGGAAATAGCTTTTCAGCGAGCAGCGAGAAGAATGTGGGCAAAAATGCTTAAAGATCGTTTCGGCGCAAAAAATCAAAAGAGCATGCTTATAAGACAGATCATGACTGCCCATATCGGTTGTTCCAGTACCACGCTCCAGAGGCCGCTTAATAATGTTGCCAGGGCCGTTGTCGGAGGTATGGCAGCAGGAATGTCAGGGGCAATCCCTTTTGCATCGATGCCGCCTTATGATGAGCCCCTCGGGCTGGGACACAGTCTTGAAGCTCAGCAGCTTGGATATGATGCGACACGTATACTGCTGTATGAAGCAAAGATGGGAGAGGTGCTGGATCCGTGGGCAGGTTCTTATTTTATGGAATCGCTGACCAATGACATAGAAGCGTCTGCAAAGGAAGAATTTGAAAGAATCGAAAAGATGGGTGGTGCTGTGGCAGCAATAGAAAGCGGATATATGCAGGAAGCTGTTTCGAGAAGCGCTTATGAAAAACAAAGAAGGATAGACAACCAGGAGGATTTTATTGTTGGTGTTAACTGCTTCAACACATCCCATGAGATTGATGTGCGACCCCAAAGAAGTGTGGAAGAGGTATATTCTGCTGAGTTAAAAGAAACAGCAGGAGCGCGCAAGAAAGAAAGCCTGAAGAAGCTCAAAGCAGAACGCAATAATGATGATGTGGCAAAACATCTTGAACTGCTGAAACAGACGGCGAAAGATGAAACCAAAAATGTAATGCCGGATGTTTTGAACTGTGTTAAGAG
>JAGVGX010000226.1 GCA_020056865.1 Desulfobacterales bacterium | reverse complement strand
TCAAATTTTAATCCTCGAAATACTCAATGTATTCCTGTGGTTAAAATTTTCGCCTTCCTTGAACTTGAACGAAATTGAACATTTTTCAAAGGTCTCCTTAACTGTGAGATTCTCAGATTATTTAACATCATTTAGGATTATTTATCATAACCCAGACGGGACTGTGTTTGCAATAAAATTTAAAGAACACGGTGCATATAAAACTGAGCGCAAGAGAATATTTAGGTCACCAAAAGATATGGAACAAGGCTGACAGGTTATGCCGGAATGCAGTGGGGTGTTTTGTGATAAGATTGCAATCAATCAAATAAGAACGGATCCCCATGTTATTTTTGAACAAGTGTGTGAATTTGATTGAGTGCCTGGTCAATTGAAATTTTACTCATATTCAATACCAGATGATAAAGTTGGGGATCATTAAAGTTTGTTTTATGCAAACGCGAATACAGATTGGCCCTGAACTTGTCACCGTTTGCAACAGCACGGAGAGCTTTTTTGTCAGTTACATTGTAAAACTTTTGTATAAACTTGGCCCTATCGTTTTCGGTTGCTACAAGAAGAATGTGGTATGCGTTGCTAAGATCTTTTAATATATATTGTCCGCCACGCCCTAAAATAACAAAATTGTCTTTTTCAGCAAATTCAGTAAGTACCTCGGTCAGTTTATCTGTATAGACCTGTTCATCCATGTATCCGATGTTCTCCCCCGTCAACCGTTCCATATATGTCCGGCTTAATGCACCGGTAATGAATTTGGAAATGAAACTGCCTCCCGACCGTTCAAGTGCTTTAACAGAATCAGTTGTTACTTTTGCTTTTTTTGAAATTTCCTCAATGATCATATAATCAAGAAATTGGTATTCCAGTTTTTTGGCAACCTGAATTCCAAGGGTTCTTCCCCCGGCACCGAATTGGCGTGAAATCGTAACAACGGCCATAAAAATGTTCCTTTCCGACTTATCATGTAAAAAGGCGAATATATTCAAGTTTAAATTATTACAGAAATCTGTTTATATGTCAACTTGGTTTACTCGCTTCTGGCATCAATAATTTTGGTTTGGCTGCGGCAATTATCTTGCTAATTTTTTCGGATATCGTCTCCATTCATATGCACTTTCCTTTTTTCACTGCTTTTAGCCTTGTCAGATTCATATACAGCCATACTCAAACATCCGCATGACTGGTTCCTTCTGTTTCGCGGGTTTTTCTACCTTTACAATCTGTGAAGTTAGTTCAATAAGAATCCCAGCATTCCATGAAAATTTTCACAGACTTCCCATCGACAAGCAAGAGACGTTTTGCTATTTTTATATCCTTTTGCTGATGACCGAATCCATTAATTTGCCGAGTTGTTGAAGGTGAGACTGTTCTTCGTCAGCGATCTGGCAGAGAAAGTTTTTGCTCTCTTTATTCTCTGTACGTTTTGAGGCCCTGGAATAGAGATCAAGGGCCTGGGCTTCGATGGACATTGCCAGTTCAATAATTCCTTGGACGGATTGCCAGTTCGGACTGAAAAAATTAACATACTCCTCAGTAGTCATCCCTCCTTCGACAGCGGGCACCACCAGGTCGGCCTTAAACTTTTTGCGGGAGACCTCAGCTTTGGAAATCTGAATGTATTGCTGGAAGATACGTTCCTGGTGATTGGTTTCTATTTGGGACAGTTTTTGGAACATGTCTTTGACTGCCTTGTTTTCTACCTTTCCCACCATGGAAAGATAAAATTCCCTGAGCCCTTCTTCCATCGCGTATGCAACAACAAGTGTTTGTTCGAGAGATTCCTTGCCGGTAAACAGTTCAATGCCCTTTTCTTCGCCGAAAAAGGCTTTTTTGCCGTTCCATGCCTGAATTCCGCCTGCAAGGTTGATCACTTTGTCAAACCCATTGCCTGAGAGCATCTGAGCAGCCACCCGGCTGCGTCCGCCTATGGCTCAGTAAACCACGGTTGGTTTTGCCGGGTCGAGTTCTGCGATCCGGCTCCAGAGATCGCCAATAGGAATCAATGTGGCGCCTGGGATATGTCCGATCTCATATTCCACAGGTTGTCTGACATCAAGTATGGTAATGTCCGATGGGGGCGAATCGGCAATAAACTGCCTGGCCTTTTCGGCATCGAATGATTGTACAGGCGTAAAAAACTGTTTCCATTGCATGGTATTCTCCCTTAAAGTTTGAGTGAATTGTCATAAATTTGTTGATAGCTTGAATGGTTAATTTAATTTATAGAATCAGGCTGTGTCAAGCAATGATAAAAAGAAAAACATACTCATAAAGTATTTAAAGCTGAAGCCATCCGGCTTGTAAAAAAAGACCGCCTTGCCTGCCCTCCTGTATCCATGTGGAAGCGATACCTTGCACCATGCATATATGTGTCCGCTCGCAGACATCCACTCAGAAGTTAAAGTGGACATGGTCATTTGTGGTTATACGGGATGTTTTTTTGTGTAACATTGTAACATAGTGATCAGAAACAACACCAGAATAAAAAGGCCTTTGCTAAAGCATTGAGCATCAAGAAAAGAAAAAGTCATTTTTCTGCTTTATTGGCATTTTTTTCTTGACAAAGGAAGGCAATGTTGGTGTATAAGTTTGCATTTTAGAGGTTTTTTAAAAAATATTCCTTGACAAAGCATAAACATAGTCCTATTTTAAGATAAACATAAAAAAAGGAGAAAAATTATGGATGATATATTAACTGTAGTCAAAGCTGGAAAGTATTGCAGAGTTTCACCCAAAACAATTATCAACTGGGTTGAAGCCGGACATATTAAAGCATATAAGACTGTTGGTGGCCATCGTAGAATAACTGTTGCAAATCTAAAGGAATTTATGAAAAAACAGGGTATCCCTATTCCAAGGACATTGCAGGATAAAGATAGAAACCGCGTTCTTGTGGTGGATGCAGATCAAATAATTGTTGAAACAATTGTTCAGGCGCTTAAAGAAGATATTTTTGATTATGAGGTTATGTCAGCTTCCAATGGATTTGAGGCCGGTTTCCAGATAAACAATTTCCATCCTGATCTTGTGATACTTGATATTTTGATGTCTGATATTAAAGGATATGAGGTATGCCAAAAAATCAAAGCTGACGAAGCAACAAAACATACCAAAATTATTGTTTTGTCTTCCTACTTAGATGATGAAAATCTTAAAAAAATAAAAAAACATGGTGCAGATGCATGTTTTTCCAAACCACTTCCCCTGGCTCAGTTGAAAAAAGAGGTGGCAAATCTATTGGATCTTTTTTAATTTTTTTAGACTGAAAATGGGGTATTTTTTGAAACGCAATGATACCCCTAAAGTGCTATTTTATACTTGATCTGAGAGGCCTTTGAAAAATGTTCAATTTCGTTCAAGTTCAAGGAAGGCGAAAACATAGCGCTGACGCTTCACTTCGTGCAACCACAGGAATACATTGAGTATTTCGAGGAATAAAATTTGAGCCTGACACAGAAATTGGGCGAAAGGGGGGGCGTTTTGCAAAGGTCTCATCCTATGCATTACCGGCAACCTTTCTCCCAACAGATTCGTTTTATATGAAGCTTCACAAAAGAAAAGGGTCAGGTTATCTTTGTGATTTAGTGCCAAGCCCTACCTAAATTACCCAATCTTTTTTAACACTGCCTGTTTTAGGCGAACAAAGACTTCAGTACCTTCCATGGGTGCTATTTTTTTCCCAGAGGCAATATGGTGAACCATCTCGACCTTGTCTTTGTCTGAAACGTTTATTTGTTCATCAATCAATTTAATTTTATTGTAAATAATGCTGTAAATAACTATAGGCCCGTAAAGAACATCACCGTTTTCTTTTCTGGCTAAAGCGCCAATCATTTTATTATGTTTTATTTTAAGTTGTTTTGGAGGAGGTTTGAAATCAAGGATTTCAGCAAAAAGGGTCATAGTTTCCATGACCCCTTCAGTATATTCTCTTTCAAGAGATGCTATGCCGTCATGAATAATTTTGTCAAGGTCTGCTTCTTCAAAGGAAAGATCAAGTTTGGCAATGCTTTCGTTTTGCATGGTTTTAACAGAATCAGTTTTTTTACTTACAATAACATCAGCATCATTTAATATTTTAATAATATTTTTTATGTTCAGCATTTCCTTGATCAGAGGACTCTTTCGCAAAACAACATCTTCAACGGTTGTTTTATAAATGGCCAATTCATTGTCTAAAACCAGGATGGTGTGTGTCTGAGGATCAGCTTTTGAAACATAGAGTTCAAGGTCTCTTTGTTTTATCAGTTCATCATAAGAACTTAACTCAATTAGGCTTCGCAGCTTGACTTTATCAATCTTACGTCCGCTGTCCGGCGGGCCGATAGAGTCAATGACCTGTTTTGCCAGGTTGTTAATATGGATCTTTTTTAAAAGGTTTTCTTTAAAGCCCATTTGTTTTGCCTGAAAAATCAGAAAAAGATTATGTGGCTAATATATCAGACCATATTATAAAGAAAGGGTTTTCCAATAATTCTGGTGATGTGTTTTGACCTTTATAAGTATCGAATCCAGATTAGGGCTTTCAATGTGTTCATCTAAAATTGATTTGCTATTGAACAGATCTGATTCTCCAATAAGTTCAAGCAACACCGCCTTAACGGAATTTTTTAACCCGTCGAGGTTATATCCGCCTTCAAGAATAAACAGGGCTTTGCCTTCACAAACACGATTCGCAAGTTCGAGTATGATTTTAGTCATCTTTGCAAATCCATAAGGGGTAACATGCATCCCTCCTAGAGGATCTTTAAAATAGGTATCAAATCCTGAAGAAACCAGTATGAGTTCAGGTTTGAATTCCAGTGTTACCGGCTTTAGAATTTCCAGAAAAATTTTAGCATATTCCTCATCCCCTTGACCTGGGTTTAAAGGGACGTTAATGGTGTAACCTTGGCCCAACCCTACACCGGTTTCTCCAAAACTGCCGGTTCCAGGATAATATGGAAATTGATGGGTAGAAAAATAAAGTACTTTTGGATCATCGTAAAATGTATGCTGCGTAGC
>JAGVGX010000170.1 GCA_020056865.1 Desulfobacterales bacterium | reverse complement strand
GTTTTTATTAGTTCAATTTTTGTTATGCTGTAGTTCTCTTTAAGATATTTGGAAAGGGAGTTTAACATATTTTGCTGGGCATTTCCCGAATTTTGGAATGCAATATTTTTTCGAATCGCCACGTTTTCTTCGATTTCACAATGGGTTTGCATACTACCTGAAGATTTTCCATTCTCTAAAAAATCATGGGTACTATTTTTGTGAATAGCTGGTCTGAAATATTCACAATAGTTTGCACAAATCGGCGATATGGTTTCCATATGATGCACATCGTGTTTTTCATTTTCAAGAGTAAAAATAATACATTTCGGGCATTCATCTGAATCTTTGATGATCCTGCTACAGGCATCGCAGGTCTCATCTCGTAACTTTATTGAAGAAAATCCGCTAAGGTTTTTTTTATTATTTTGCTTTGATAAAAAGGCATCTGAAATTTCCTCAAGTCGCCTGCCAAGGCTATCTTTTGACATGTTTCTGCTCCTTTAAGATATTTCAACCACAGAGTTTTTACTTCCAAAAGAATTGTCAACAAGACTGGCATTGTCATCTTCAACCCATGTGTCATCAACTATAAACCTGTATTCATAGGTGCCGGGTACAAGAAAAAGGCTCTTTTGCCAGGTTCCGTCTTGTGTTCGTTTCATGACGGCCGCCTCGGTGGGATCCCAATTATTGAAATTGCCAACAATTTTTACTGTATTTGCTTCAGGTGCATGAAAGACAAATTGCTTTGCTACCTTTGCAGCAGCGTGTGAATATTTTTCTTTTACAGGCGTCATTTTCAGCTTTTTTTCTTCAGCAAATACTTCGTTTGCAAGTGCCATATAGTCGCTAAACCCGCTGGCTTTTTGTTGATAATCCACAATGGATTTTCCAAAGCTTGCTGCTTCTTTCAATGTAACATTGTTATTAATGACTGTTTTAAACAACGAATTGTTGAAATGGGTTTTAATATTTTTCAAAACTTCGTATGATAATCTTGTTCGCTTATCAAACATTGTTGCGACAACTTTCACTTGAATTTCATGTCCGGTTTTTTTATGGACCAATTCTATTATTTCATACAATTTGCTAATGCCATGCAGCGAAAACAGACTCATTTCCATAGGAACAATGACTTCTGTAGAAGCAATAAGAGAATTAAACGTCAACAGACCAAGGTTTGGCGGGCAATCAATGATCAGGTAGTCATATATCCCATGTAAATCCGCAATGGCTTCTTTAAGTTTGTTTTCTCTTCCATTTACTTGAGACAGATGTTGGTCAAACAGACTTAAGGATATGTTGGACGGTGCAAGGTGAAATTTATCTGAAATCTGGATAATCACTTCATTGATAGGGGCGTTGTTGTCTCCAGAATCACAAATGACGTTAAAAATGGATTTTTCCAGATTATCAGCATCTATATTTAAACCAATACCCGAATGCCCTTGAGGATCCATATCAACAAGAAGTACGTTTCGACCTTTATGGGCCAGACATGCAGATAAATTAATTGCGGTTGTTGTTTTTCCACAGCCACCTTTTTGATTGGCAATCGATATAATTCTCATTATTCATCTCCTTTTTTTTAGTTAGAAAAAGAATATGACGTTTCCAATGAGCAAACAAAAGTTTACATATTATCGTTTCATGCCCGAACAAAAATAGGCATTTTTCGCCATCTTTTCTGGAAAAATATTAATTTTAAATTAAATATTTTAAAATATATAGTGTGTCAAGAAAAAAAACATACAATATATAGCGGCACTTTAAAATAAAATGGGTGATCCGTCAACGTTAATTTCGAGTTGCCTGGCGGTAACAATGTCATATCATTAGTTCCCTTTATCTCAGGGTAAAACAAACGCCTGAATTTGTAAGAACTAAGGCATATCTGAACAGACCTGTTACTGTTAATTTAAATTTTAACTTGCTTTCCAAATGCGCATCATATTACATGACTTTCAAGTCATAGAGACCTTTGGAAAATGTTTAATTTTGCTCAAGTACAAGGAAGGCGAAAATATAGCGCTGACGCTTCACTTCGTGCAACCACAGGAATACATTGAGTATTTTGAGGATTTAAATTTGAGCCAGACGACGGTACTTTAGTGAAGCTTTAGAGCTAAAACCCTATCTTTTAACAGAGGGCAATGTAATGAAAGTTGTTGCGTTTAATGGAAGTGCAAGAAAAGATGGAAACACGTCGATTCTCATTGAAACGGTGTTGACCGAATTGCAAAAAGAGGGAATTGATACGCAGGTTGCCAACCTTGCAGAAATGGATCTTCGTGGATGCACAGCATGCTATAAGTGCTTTGGTAACAAAAATAAGCGGTGCGTATATAACAAAGATGGCCTTAACGATTGTATTGAAGCCATGCTTGGCGCGGATGCTATTATTATTGGTTCCCCCACCTATTTTGCAAATATAAGCACGGAAGTAAAAGCCCTGATAGATCGATCGGGTTTGGTAGCAAAGGCCAACGATGACATGTTCAAGCGAAAAGTCGGCGCTGCAGTAGTTGCTGTACGAAGGGCAGGAAGCCTTCCCACATTTGACGCAATCAATCATTTTTTCTTTATCAGCCAAATGATCGTGCCTGGATCAAACTATTGGAACATGGGAATCGGTCGTGAGAAAGAGGACGTCAAGCAGGACGAAGAAGGCCTTCAGACCATGAAAGTTCTTGGCGAGAACATGGCGTGGCTGATGAAGAGGATCGTTGGGAATAAAGGAGAATAAAAGCGGCAAGCTTGCTTTTGACTCTTGTAAAGGTTAAGCATAGATTTCCCCTTGTTTCTCCAAGTAGATGGCCATTGCTCCTGCTTGACTGCGGAAGGAACTTTACAGGCTGATTTTTTATCTGAGGCATTATGCGTCTGTCCAACCCAATTGGCAAACCTTAAGGAGCAAACATGAACGACGTTGAATACGCAGGATTTTGGGTTAGAACTGGAGCAGCATTAATCGATACAATCTTGATACTTATCATTATTCTTCCAATACTGATTTTAATTTATGGCCAAGAATACTGGATGGGTGATTCGTTTTTATTTGGCTTATGGGACTTGCTGTTTAGCTATATTTTACCTGCCATAGCTGTTATTTTATTCTGGGCTTATAAATCTGCGACACCTGGAAAGATGATTTTAAAGTTAAGTATTGTTGATGCAAAAACGGGCGACAAGCCCTCAACAGGCCAACTCATAGGGCGCTACTTTGCCTACTATGTCTCAACAATCCCCCTTTTTCTGGGAATTATTTGGGTGGGTATTGATAAGCGAAAGCAAGGCTGGCATGACAAGATAGCAGGAACCGTAGTCATCAAAAGCACTGCTAAACAGTACGTGCAATTTAAAACACAGATTGGACAAGATGCCAAACCACAGGCTGAACACAATCGGCCAGTGTCAGATAACTAAACCTTGCAGCGTTTCACTGCCGGTTAGCTAAGAGCTAAACGTCAGATTTTATAAAAAATATTCATATTGGTGAATACAATGGGAAATGACTTAATAAATATTTATAGAAATTTTCTGAAAGATACCATGCGAAAAAAGATTGATTTTTCTCAAACAGATCAAAGCAAAGGCATGGATGTTCCTTTAATTCAAAAGGAATATTTTCCAGATCAGAAGATCATTGATCTGCCGAAAAAAGAAGAATGGGAATCAATAAAAGATATAAGTCTTTGTTCAGCCTTTCAACGCAGGCAAAGTCGACGTCGATATAATAAAAAACCGATAGAATTAGATGAACTTTCTTTTTTGCTGTGGTCAACGCAAGGCGTTCGCCAGATGATTGATCCCAGACGCGCATTTAGAATGGTGCCATCTGCAGGATGCAGGCATTCTTTTGAAACATACTTATTAATTTTTAACGTGACGGGTTTGGATGAAGGTATTTACAGATATTTACCTGTAGAGCATAGCCTTGTTTTTGAAGGTTATCAAAAAAGTCTATCCAAAAAAATAACGGAGGCCTCTTTTGGCCAATCATTTATCGGGAAAGCTGCTGTCGTTTTTATCTGGACAACAATTCCATATCGTATGGAGTGGAGATATGATATTGCTGCTCACCGCGTCATAGCTATAGATGCGGGCCATGTTTGTCAAAACTTATACCTGGCATGCGAAGCTATTGATTCTGGAACCTGTGCGATTGCAGCATTTGATCAGGAGAAAATGGACCAGTTACTCAATGTTGATGGAAATGATGAATTCGTAATTTACCTTGCTCCAGTTGGCAAAATATCTTAGATGCAATATTTAACAAATCATTTCAAACATGCGCTGCTCTCGTTGCACCTGTTTCTATGTTATTCATTGGAACTATGGTTTTCAGCACGGGCACAAGGGTATGTGTTGAATTAAGGGTGCTCTCATCGTGCTAAAAATTTCCCTGAATGTCTCCATCCCTGATGATGAGATTGAACTTTCGGCAATCCGGGCTCAAGGGGCAGGAGGGCAGAATGTTAATAAAGTATCTTCTGCGATTCATCTGCGCTTTGATATCCATGCATCTTCGCTGCCTGATGTTTATAAGCAGCGTTTGTTAAGTCTTCGCGATCAGCGTATCACCAAGGAGGGCGTGATTGTTATTAAAGCCCAGCGATTTCGCAGCCAGGAAAAAAACCGGGAAGATGCTTTTTCTCGGTTCATAGAATTAATTAAAGGTGTGACAGTTGTACAGAAAGCAAGACGGCTGACCAGGGCAACCAGAGGCTCTCAGAAAAGACGGCTGGACAGAAAAATACATCGGGGAAAAACAAAAGCCCTGCGAGGCAGGGTGTTTTGAGATAGCACTATTTAGCACCAAAAACCCTTTTCAACAAATCAGTCGTTTGTTTCACAGGATCATTTCGAATCGCAGCTTCTTCTTTTGCAATATAATAAAATATGCCATCTAACCCTTTTTGAATAACATGTTCTGTTAGATTTGCTTTAACATCCGGCACAAATGGCATCGCTTTATATTGACCGATAACATTGTCATACGCTTGAATGGCCCCTACCTCTGACAGCGTGTTTTCAACTATAGGTTGAAATTCTTTTTTTAATGGCGAGGACATTTTGTTTTTAAAATATGTTGTTGCTGAATCTTCAGGCCCTTTATAAATGTTTGTTATGTCATCAAATGTCATATCGGTAATTGCCTGCAGGAAAAGATCTTTAGCTTTTGGCGTTGCAGCTTCAGCAGCCCGGTTCAACTTGAGTTCAAGATCATCAACCGATTGAGACATCCCGATTTTAGATAACATGGTTTTTACGGTGTTTAATTTTTCCGGTAAAGGGATATGAATCAAAGGGTCAGCGTTGAAACCATCTGTGGTGCCCAGTTGTCCAGTTACATTTTCAGTTCCAATACGAAGCGCCTGCTTAAATGCTTGGCCGATCTCGGCAGAGCTGGGTTGTTCTACTATTTCCCCTGAACGTTCCTTACCCAGATTTTTTAAAACATCAACGCTTTTATTCCACCATGACCCTTCTGCATGAACCTGGCTTGATAGACATGAAAAACCAATCAGTACTATGCGAATAACAGTTAGATATTTTTTCATATGAGACTCCTTGGAAAGTTAACATTTTTGGTTCTTCTCCCATCGTACCCTTGTCCTTGACCCCTTGCAGCTTCCTGCTCAATTGGAAATAACCCACTTATTTTGCCTTAATAAACAACAACTAATCAGGAGATGATCATATTTTTTATGCATACGCAACCGGCGCTTTTTTACGCATATTTTTTAAAATATCAATACTTGTTTTATATCCCTTGTACATTCTGCACATATCCATGGCCATCCCACAGATTTGAGAAACAGCCTGAGCAAGATTGATGTCATTAATAGAAAATTCCCAGGGTTCAGACGTGTAAATACGTATGGCCCCAATTATTTTACCGTGAGCTACCATCGGGACGCCCAAAACAGATGCAATCCCTTCATTTTTTGCTGCTTCTGGGTATTTTACTCTCGGATCATCCTGAGTGTTGTAGACGGCAATAGGCACGGCATCTTTTGCTTCTTCAATGGATTGTATAAAATAAATCGGGCCCTTATTCAGATATTCCTCACTCAACCCCGACGACGCTGCCAGACCTAGCTTGCCAGTATTTCTGTCAACAAGAAATACGGCGCATCC
>JAGVGX010000141.1 GCA_020056865.1 Desulfobacterales bacterium | reverse complement strand
CTTGTCAGACCCATCTCCGTGAAGGACAACCGTTTTGTTGAGCTGACCTGCAAGGAACGAACAACGGTCAGGATTTTTATCAATTATTTTTGTATATATCGCTTTGTTCTCAAGACATTTGGCAAGTCTGTATCCGATGCTTCCACCACCGATAATCAGAACACGGGTAACCGGTGTTGAATGAATATCAAAAAGTGCCAGTGCATCTGATAGATTCTTGTCTTCACTGATAAAATAAACAAGATCCCCGGGCATCAGTTTGTCTTTGCCGGTGGGGATAGTCAGTTCGTCATTTCTGATAATCGCTGCTATAAGAGGTAACTGTTTGCCTGTTTGCGAAAAAATTTTTGACAGTTGGATGTTTGCAACGGCTGCGTGTTTTTCTATTAGTATGCCTATGAATTTAACACGTCCTTCAGCAAGGTCTCCAATATCAACGGCACCCGGGACACTCATAAATCTTTCAATTGTTTTTACGACTTCTATTTCCGGGTTGATCAGGGTATCGATGTTTGGCGCATTCTTTTTCAAGGCTTCATGGTAACAGTCAAAGTCAGCGTCACGAACTCTGGCCAGCTTTTTGGTTGTCGGAGAAATTATGTTTGAAACAAGACATGCCACAAGGTTGGTTGCATCACTGTCTGTAACAGCAAGTAGAATTTCAGCTTCCTTAATTCCGGCTTCCTGCAAAATAACGGGGCTGCTTGCCGATCCGATAACTGTTTGTACATCAATGCTGTCGGAAATACGGCGAAGCGCTATAGGATCCGTATCAATAACAACCACGTCCTTGTTCTCTAATGCAAGATGGCTGGCAATATGGAAGCCTACTTCTCCAGCTCCCGCAATGATTATTTTCAAGAGGGTTTGCTCCTTTTGTTATAAATTTAAACACAACTTTCGTGTTGGCCGCACGTTTAAAGTGATATTAAAAACCACGTTTGCAAGCTAAGTGTTGTAATTTTATATTGTAGAAGTGAGATGTCAATATAATCTGCTTGAAATACAACAGACAGCGTTTTGTGTCAATTCTGATTCAACGGTTTTTTAAACCATGTTATCATTTGTATCTGTCAATGACCGGATTTCTGAAAACAGATTTTCTGAAAATTTATATGAAAAAAGGGTTCGATGATTCGAGGGTTCAAGGGTTTTAATCTCAACGCTTTTCACTTGAATCCTTGACCCCTTGAATCCTCTTTATATGAAAACAGATCCAGCTACTTGATAATTTCCATGCTTCGTTGTGCCCTAAATTGCGGGTGTGAGAGGTTTGTTAGATATATATTACATAAATTACATAAATTAAGCATAGAATTATCTGTTTTTTTGAAGTTTCAGACAGCCTTTATTCATTATAACAAATTGAATTTACAGTAATAATTGTATTTTTGGCTGTGGTGGTCTGAAACTTGCTATTGTTCATTAAAAAAACACATTAAAAAAAACACATTAAAAAACCACGTTTAAAAAACTACATTAAAAAAATCAGGGTTGCAGATAGCAGAACATAAGGATGTTTTACACTTAAATTGAAAGAGAGGAACATGACTCAATTGAATAGTAAGTCTGCATCGGATATGTGGGTAATTTCCAGAGGGCGTATTTCGGATATTGACGTCAGCTCGATTGTGGGTAAGCCTGTTAACGGTCTGGTCATGGAGTATGATATTTCTGATTTTAGTCATTATATGTTAAATCCTAACCCTGTGTGCATAAAAAACAGACTTGTTGGGTTCAGGGTCGATTTCGTTAAACCGTTTTCAAGCAGGATAAAAGAAAAAATAAAAAAAATATTGCCTTTAACATGGCGCAACATTTTAAAAGAAGATACAAGCGGTCGAAAGATGTTTGTTTCAGGTAAAAAGCCTGGGGGAACAAAGCTGAAAGACCGCAACCTTGAGATGTATTGTAACAAAATCAATGAACACCTGCTGCCTTATGATACCATAATAAGGCAGCTATCAAAATTGGATACATCCAGAATTGCTGATATTAAAGGCGTATGCGAAGATTTGGCGGGTAACCGTTTGTTTTTAAATATTTCAGGGGATGTTAATGATCAGATAAGTTATATAAAAAATTTTTTATATAAGGATGTAAGTGTAACGCTTAAGATGGCCTATTTATCCAAGGGCCTGTTTGAGATGCGTGGATATGATTTTCGATTGTTTGATGCGGCAATGACATATAAAATGCTTAAAGTATGTATTGATGGAAAGACAAGGTGCTGTGTTTTCAATTCGAATAATCAAATAGAATATTGGGTAGAAAATATTCAGTTGTTTTATTTTATGCATATGCTTGAGCATTCACTGTTAAAAGATTCAAAATTTAATAACGCCCTGGATATGTGCATCAGGGGCGATGCTTTACCGTTAAAGATATTTTTTAATAAACAATTTTTAATCAATTATTCAGAAGAAAACCTTCCTGAAATTTATAAGGATATTTTCCAGGCCTTTCAAATGGAATCCTACGCAAAAACCGCAGTTGTCGACTCGTTAAAACATTTGCAATACAGTATTGCTTTTAATTGTATTTCCAACACAGATTCAGGTCCAGGGGAAATGGTTACCAGTGTTTCGGTTATGCATAATTTTAGGGCGCTGGAACCGATAAAAAAAATATTTCCGCATGTGTATTCAAGTATAAATAAAAAAGCATATGTTTCCGAGGCAGGCAAATATTATTTACTCGACTCTCTTTTAGGATATGGAAAACATGAATAACGACTATAAGGAAAATGACTACTTTTGGATAAAAGAGTTGATGTTGTATCCTGAAACACTTGCCGGGCGGCTTGATTTTTTTGAGGATACGTCACAGATTTGTATTCCTGATGATCCTGTAGAAAGGGTGATTTTTCAGGACAGGGCAAAAGATGTCATTCGCAAGATTGCACAGAACAAGGGGCATATCCTTATGGTCGGAAGGCCGGGAACCGGCAAGTCGATGCTTGCAGATATGTTCCAAAAGGTTATTGACGTCTCTCTTGGTAATTATCTAAGGCCCAAGCAATCCATTGTTGCATATCCTGGAAAAGATAAAAACAATGTTCGGATTGCCTATGAAGATCCTTATACCATCGATACGGAAATAAACAGGCTGAATAATGAAATTGAACTGGCAGCAAACAGTGCAGAAGCATTTAACCTTTTCGATCAGATAAAATCCGTGAATAAAGTAAAGAAAGTGCTTTTTGGAGCAGCCGGTTTGGGTCTTGCATGCGGTTTGTTTTATGCTCCGTTATTTCTCGTTGCTGGCGTTGCAGGAATAGGTGCCATATTTATGTACATGCAGGAAAATAATCATAAGGTTCAGGAAAAAATACAAGGAGAGACCCATTTTTCAAAGAAAAACAGTGTAAAATATCTGTTGGATATGGTTCCTGAGGTATTGTACGATCCAAGAAAAGACAAAGGACTTATGGCAAGAGTATCTGAGCCGGATTCAAAAAACATGAAAGGTGGTTTCAGGCATGATCCCTACCAGTCCGGGGATCTGAAAACCCCTATCCACAAACGCGCGTATCTCGGTGTTCATGCCAAGGCCCCTATTATTTATATCGATGAATTAAAGACCCTTGTAAAGTCGGGTTATATGTCGGATTTTTTAGAGATCATGCAAAGCAAAGAATATATGCTTGAAGGCGGAAGAAATAGCGGCAGTGGTGCTGCAGACCGATCGGAAGATCCTTTGAGAGCAGATAACATGATCATTGCCTGCTGCAACCATGACACCTTGTCTTATCTTCAGGAAGAAGGAGACGGTGCATTTCTCAGCCGAATAGAAGACAAAGGTGAAATTGTTCAAATGGAAAGCGCTGTTTTGGAAACTTCAGCATCTGTCTTGCAGACAGCCCAGTATATCCGGCAGGAAATTGAAAACCTGGGAAAAGATTTTAAGAAAACCTGGGGACAGGTGTTCAATAAAGAAGGGTATGAAGGTGTTCGCAATAGAAGTGAGCGTATATTCGGCAAATCGCTGCCTTCGGACTATAAGCTCAAAGAGCGTGATTTTTCAAAAGCTGCTGTTATGGAAATCATTAAAGAGCTTCGGTGCCGGAGCTCAGACAGAAAATTAAGCGCCTTGCTGCGGCCTATAAACGGCATTATTAAAACAGCAGAGTTTGAAGCGATACTTGATAATTCTCCCCTTGTTGAACCTGTTCATGTCAGACTGGCATTAGAAGAACATGTAAGTCTTGAAGGCGCTATTTTTAAAGATGTTATTGAAAGCAGAAAGGACTTGAAAAGATATATCAGTTCCATGACCGATTCGATAGGATATGTTGTGGGACTTGCAGTTATTAACTCTAAATCCAGCGGTCAGATGTTTGGCCAGCCCCTTCCCATTCACTGCCAGATCAG